>JBBSKO010000021.1:0-16123 GCA_038256225.1 Propionibacteriales bacterium
ACGAGCCCGTGGCGCGGGGAGCTGCGGATCCCCGGCAGCGCCCAGGCGCTGCTCGAGGTGCGGCTGGGGGAGTGGGGCCACGACGCCCTCGGCTTCGTCGCCCACGTCCCGCACTACCTGGCCCAGCTCGACTACCCGCAGGCCGCGGTGACGCTGCTGGAGCAGGTCGAGAAGCTGGGGCGGTTGACCATCACCCTCGACGCGCTCCGCTCGCAGGCCGAGCAGCGCGAGACCGAGATCGACCACTACCTGGCCCAGAACGAGGAGGTCGGCGAGGTGGTCGCCGCCCTCGAGCGGCAGTACGACGCCTTCGAGCGGGCCGAGGAGAGCGGGTCCAACCTGCTGGCCTCCGACCGTCCCCTGCCCACCGGCGAGGAGATCGGCCAGGAGTTCGAACGGTTCCTGGCCGGCCTGGAGAACCCGGAGGGCGAGCAGTGAGCGAGACCACCGACGGCGTCGAGCGCACCGCCGAGCTGGTGCGGCTGCTCGACATCGAGGCCCTCGACGTCGACCTGCACCGCGGCAGCCAGCCGGTCACCCGCCGCAAGCGCGTCTACGGCGGGCAGGTCGCGGCCCAGGCGCTGATCGCGGCCATGCGCTCGGTCGACGAGGGCTACCAGGTGCACTCCCTGCACTCCTACTTCCTGCTCGCCGGCGACTACGGCGTGCCGATCATCTACGCCGTCGAGCGCATCCGCGACGGCCGGTCCTTCCTGACCCGGAGGGTGGAGGCCCGTCAGCACGGACGGGTCATCTACTACCAGACCGTCAGCTTCCACCGGCACGAGGAGGGTTTCGACCACCAGGACCAGATGCCGACCACGCCCGGCCCCGAGGCCGGCGTCGACATGATGGACCTGATGCGCAGGGCCGGGAACACCGAGGTCGACTCGCTCGACAACGAGTGGGGGGCGATGGAGATGCGCTTCCTGGGCAGCTCCGAGCACGGTCTCGAGCGCGACCCGGCGCACCCGGCGCAGTCCCGGATGTGGATGCGGGTGCGCGGCGAGCTCCCGGCCGACCCGACGGTGCACCTGGCGATGTTCACCTTCGCCAGCGACGTCAGCCTGCTCGGCGCCTCCCTGGCCGCGCACCCCGTGCTGCCGACCCAGGTGATGATGGCCTCGCTGGACCACACGATCTGGTTCCACCGGCCGTTCAAGGTCGACGAGTGGTGGCTCTACGACCAGTGGTCGCCCTCGGCGCAGGGCGGGCGCGGGCTCTCGATCGGCCGCGTGTTCACCCCGGACGGCGTCCTGGTGGCCACGGTCGCCCAGGAGGGCATCATCCGTCCGCGTCGGGACCGCTGAGCCCGACCCGGCGGTAGCCGTCGCGCAGGGGGTCGTCGGGGGCGACGGCGTACGCCCGGCCCCAGGTGGTCAGTGCGTCCACCACCGGGGCCAGCGCGAGCCCGGCCCCGGTCAGCAGGTACTCCTCGCGCGGCGGCGCGTCCTGGTAGCGGCGCCGCACGACCAGGCCGGCCTCCTCCAGCGACCGCAGCCGGGCGGTGACGCGGTCGCGCGGGGCGCCGGTGCCGCGCAGGACGTCGGTGAAGCGGCGCGAGCCCAGCAGCAGCTCGCGGACCACCAGCAGCGACCAGCGCTCGCCGACCAGCTCGAGGGCCGCGGCCGCGGGGCAGGGCCGGCCGGGGAGGTCGGCCAGCGGGACGCGTCGCGGGGTGCTCGGGGAGCTCACGACTGCTAGCGTCATCCGCGTGAGTTCGGAAGTCAAACCAACCCCGGACCCGGTCCGCGACCGCACGCTGGCCTGGGTGGCCGTCGGCACCGCACTGGTCCTGGTCACCTACGTGACGCCGATCGCGACGCTGGCGCGCAGCGCGCCCGACCTCGGGGCCGGCCCGGCGGCGCGGGCCTGGATCCTCAGCTCGATGAGCGTCGGGCTCGCCGCGGCCCTGCTGGCCGCCGGGGTCGCCGGCGACACCCGTGGCCGCCGGCGGGTCTACCTCGGCGGCCTGGTGCTGATGGGCGGCGGAGCCGCGGTCTGCGCCGCCGCGTGGGAGCCGTGGCTGCTGGTCGGGGCCCGGGTGGTGCAGGGCGTCGGCGGGGCCGCCGTCCTGGCGTGCGGGCTGGCGCTGCTGGCCGGGTCGACCGAGCCGGGTCCGGCTCGGACCCGGGCGACCGCGGTCTGGGGCGCCTCGGTCGGCGTCGGGATCACCGCCGGCTCGCTGCTGGCCCTGGCGCTCGACCTCGACGCCGCCTGGGCGAGCGGGTGGCGGGAGACGTACGCCGTGACCGCCGTGCTGGTGCTCGCCACGGTCGTGCCCACCCGCCGCGGGGTGCCGGCACCCCCGGGCGTGCACGGGCGGGTGGACCTCGCCGGGCTGGCACTCCTCAGCCTGGCCGCGACCGCCCTCGTCGCGGCGCTGACCCAGGGCCGCGGCGGGATCGACCTGCTCACCGTGCTGCTCGGCGTCGTCGCGGTGGCCGCGCTGCTGGGGTTCCTGGCCGTCGAGCGGCGGGTGCCGGCGCCACTGCTCGATCCGGTGCTGCTGCGCGACCCCCGGTTCCGGGCGGCGACCACAGGGTCGCTGGTACTGGGCCTGGGCATCATCGGGACGACGTCCTACCTGCCGACCCTGGTCGACGCCGGTCTCGACCGGGGGCTGGCCGTGGCCACCGTCCCGGTCCTCGGCTGGTCGGTCACCAGCGTGGCGGCCGCGGTGCTGCTGCCGCGGCTGAGGGTCGCGCCGAGCGGACCCCGGGCGATCGCGGTGCTGCTGGTCGGCGTGGCCGTCGGCCAGCTGCTCTGCCTCGGGGTGAGCGCCGCGTCAGCGCTGTGGCAGCTGACCGGTGCGATGGTCGTGGCCGGCGTCGCCACCGGGGCGCTCAACGCCACGCTCGGCCGCGAGGCGGTCGCCAGCGTGCCACCGGCTCGGGCCGCGATGGGCTCGGGTGCCAACAACACCGCGCGCTACCTGGGCGCGGCCTGCGGGATCACCCTCTTCGCCACCGTCGCCCAGCTGCCCGAGGACGTCACGGTCGGCTTCGACACCGCGATCGTGGCCTCGGCGGGGCTGACCCTGCTGGGTGCGGCGACGATCGCGTCGTTCGGTCGCCGCCGCGCCCAGGTCTCAGCCTCATCCTGAGCTTGAGCGTCAGAGCGAGGTGGTGCGACCGACCAGGTGGGGCGCACCGCTGCCCGGGCTGGTGAGCGAGAAGGCGTACCCGTCCTCCAGCCTGGCCGAGCCGAACGCGACCCTGCCGGGGAGCAGGACCGGCTTCTTGAAGGCGACCTCGACCCGGACGGCGTCGGGCAGGCGGTTCTCCAGGGCCGCGACGCAGCGCGCCTTGGTCCACATCCCGTGCGCGATCTGGCGGGGGAACCCGAGCGCCCTGGCCGTCAGCGGGTAGAGGTGGATCGGGTTGTGGTCGCCCGACACCGCGGCGTAGGTCCGGCCGAGGTCGGCCGGCAGGCGCCAGACGGTCCCGGTCGGGGGCGCCTCGGGGAACGTCGTCCCGGCCGGCGCGGTGTCGTCGCCGCGGCCACGGCGCAGGTAGGTCGACGTGCTCTCCCAGGCCAGGCCGTCGGCGTCGCGGACCTCGGTGGTGAAGGCGTAGCTCGTGCCCTGGGGGTGCGCCCCGGGAGGGCCGACCCGGGTGCCGACCTCGAGCCGGTCGCCGACGGAGATCTGCCGGTGCCGGGTGACGGCGTTCTCGACGTGCACCATCCCGACCGCGGGGGCCGGGAAGGCGGGGTCGGTCATGACCGCCATGTGCAGCCCGAAGGCCAGCAGGTGCGGGTAGGTCAGCGGGACGGTGTCCTTGACCGGGAAGCCGCACACCCGGGCGTACGTGTCGACGTCCTCGCGCCGCACCGTCACCGGCGGCCGGTCGTAGGACAGGCCCTCGAACCCGGCCGCGGGGGCCTTGCGGACGCCGGGCAGGCCGCCCACGACGGGCAGCGAGGGGAGCGCGGCGCGCAGCAGCGTGCCGAGGCCGGCCGAGCCGTCGACGGTGGTGGTCCCCATCTCAGGCCCCCAGCATCATCTGGCCGCAGACGCGGACGACGTTGCCGCTGACGGCGGTCGAGCCGGGGCTGGCGTACCAGGAGATCGTCTCGGCCACGTCGACCGGCAGCCCGCCCTGGGACATGGCGTTCAGGCGCTGGCCGACCTCGCGGGTCGCGAACGGCACCGCGGCGGTCATCTGGGTGATGATGAACCCCGGAGCGACGGCGTTGATCGTGATCCCGCGCTCGAGGTCGTCGGTCAGGGAGTCGACCAGGCCGATCACGCCGGCCTTGGACGCGGCGTAGTTCGTCTGGCCCACGTTGCCGGCGATGCCCGCGATCGAGGCCACGCCCACCACGGAGCCGTGGTCGTTCAGGACGCCCTGGTCGAGCAGCTCGCGGGTGATCCGCTCGGGCGCGGTGAGGTTGACCGCGATCACCGAGTCCCAGCGCGACTCGTCCATGTTCGCCAGCTTCTTGTCGCGGGTGATGCCGGCGTTGTGCACGACCACGTCGACGCCGCCGTGCTTGGTCCTCAGGTGCTGGGCGATGCGCTGCGGGGCGTCCTTGGCGGTGATGTCGAGGGTCAGCCAGTCGCCGTCGAGCTCGTCCATCAGGCGCACGAGCCCGTCGGCGGCCTGGGGCACGTCGACGCCGACGACGGTGGCGCCGTCGCGGTGCAGCACGCGGGCGATCTGCTCGCCGATGCCGCGGCTGGCGCCGGTGACCAGGGCGACCCGGCCGGCGAGCGGGCGGGCCCAGTCCGCGACCGGTGCGGCGCCGGTGGCCCCGTGGGCACCGATCCGGACGACCTGGCCCGAGACGTAGGCGGACTTGGGGGAGAGCAGGAAGCCGAGCGTGCTCAGGGTCGCGGCCTCGGCGCCCTCGGCGACGTAGACCAGCTGGACCGTGCCGCCCCGGCCGACCTCCTTGCCGAGGGACCGGGTGAACCCCTCGAGGGCGCGCTGCGCGACGCGCTCGGCGCCGGAGACCTGCTCGGGCGGGGTGCCGAGGACCACGATGCGGGGGCAGGACTCCAGGCTGCGCATCACCGGGGTGACGAAGTCGCGCAGGGCGTGCAGCTGCTCGCTGCCGGTCAGGCCGGTGGCGTCGAAGACCAGGCCCTTGAAGCGGGCGCTGTCGGCGGCGGTCGTCGCGGTGGTGACGTCGAGCTCGGCCAAAAGGCCGGGCAGCGACTCGGCCAGCCGGCCACGCCCGCCGACCAGCACCGTGCCGTGGACCAGCGGGTCGCCCTCGGTGTAGCGGTCGAGCCGCATCGGGGCGGGCAGGCCGAGATTCTTGACCAGCAGCTTCCCGATCGACGTGCTGGTGAAGCCCTGGTAGCGGTCGCTCATGCGTGCGGTCCTCCGGTCGGTGCGTGCAAGGTCGGATCGATCATGTAACTCTATGTGTAACTCGGAGTCCACGTTGCGTGACCTCCCCCTCACCGCCTTCCCCTCGCGGGCAGGCTCCGACAAGGATGAGCCCATGATCTCCAGCACCCGTCGCGTCGCCGTCATCGGCGGCAACCGCCTCCCCTTCGCCCGCTCCAACACCGTCTACGCCACCGCCTCGAACCAGGACATGCTGACCGCGGCCATCGACGGCGCGGTCACCCGGTTCGGGCTCGAGGGTGAGCGTCTCGGCGAGGTCGTGGCCGGTGCGGTGCTCAAGCACGCGCGCGACTTCAACCTCACCCGTGAGGCCGTCCTGGGCTCGAAGCTGTCGGCCGAGACGCCGGCCACCGACATCCAGCAGGCCTGCGGCACCGGCCTCCAGGCCGCGATCCAGGTCGCCAACAAGATCGCCCTCGGCCAGATCGAGGTTGGCCTGGCCGGCGGTTCCGACACCACCTCCGACGCGCCCATCGCCGTGGGCGAGGGGCTGCGCAAGATCCTGCTCGAGGCCAACCGGGCCAAGAGCCTGCAGGGCCGGGTGGCCGCGCTGGCCAGGATCCGCCCCGGCGACCTGGTGCCGAGCATCCCGCAGAACGGGGAGCCGCGGACCGGGATGTCGATGGGGGAGCACCAGGCGCTGACCGCGCTGGAGTGGCAGATCACCCGCGAGGCCCAGGACGAGCTGACGGTCGCCTCGCACCAGCACCTCGCCGCGGCGTACGAGTCCGGCTTCCTCGACGACCAGGTCACGCCGTTCCGCGGCCTGGAGCGCGACCAGAACCTGCGTCCCGACTCGTCGGTGGAGAAGCTCTCGACGCTCAAACCGGTCTTCGGCAAGGGCGCGGCCGCCACGATGACCGCAGCCAACTCGACGCCGTTGACCGACGGCGCCTCCGTGGTGCTGCTGGCCTCGGAGGAGTGGGCCGAGCAGCGCGGCCTGCCCGTGCTGGCCTACCTGACGGCCTACGAGACCGCGGCCGTGGACTACGTGCACGGCGGGGAGGGCCTGCTGATGGCCCCGGCCTATGCGATGGCGCGGATGCTCGAGCGCGAGGGGCACGCCCTGCAGGACTTCGACTTCTACGAGATCCACGAGGCGTTCGCCTCGCAGGTGCTCTCGACCCTCAGGGCGTGGGAGGACCCGGTGTTCTGCAAGGAGCGCCTGGGCCTGGACGCCCCGCTGGGCGCGATCGACCGCGCGAAGCTGAACGTCAACGGCTCGTCGCTGGCGGCCGGCCACCCGTTCGCCGCGACCGGCGGCCGGATCGTCAACGTCCTGGCCAAGCTGCTCTCGCAGCAGGGCTCGGGCAAGGGCCTGATCTCGGTCTGTGCCGCCGGCGGCCAGGGCGTGACCGCGATCCTCGAGCGCCCCTGACGCGTTCCCGGCGCGTCAGGGGGCCGGCGGCGCCGCGTCCGCGCGCGTGACCAGGGCCAGCGCGGAGCCGACCAGGTACTCGCGGACCTGGTCGGCCGAGACCTGGCCGACGGTCGGGATGCCGGGTGCGGCCTCCTTGACCAGGATGCCGACCCGGGCCAGCTGCAGCGCGCCGAGCCCGCTGGCGTAGAGCATGTTCGCCAGGAGCGTGGGGTCCTCCACGCGGAAGACGCCGTCGCGGTCACCGTCCTCCAGGACGTTCGACAGCGTGGCCAGGCAGGACGAGATCGAGCGGCCGAGCCGGAACAGCGCCCCCTCGCTGATCTCGTCGAGCAGGTCCGTGCCCTGCCGGCGCATCAACGCCTGGGCGCAGTCGACGAAGGCCGGGTGCGCCACGCCGTACCCGACGAAGGCGGAGACGAGCGCGCGCAACCGGTCCGGGGCGGGCGCGTCCGTGGCCGACGCCGCGGCCAGCGCCTCACGCATCTCGTCGAGGTAGCTGACCAGGGTGAGCGCGAAGAGCTCCTCCTTGCCGGTGAAGTGCCGGTAGACGATGGCCCGGTTGATCCCGACCGCCCGGGCGACGTCCTCGATCTGCGCGTCACCGGTTCCGCGCTCGTCGAAGAGGCGACGGGTCGCGGCGATGATCTCGGTCTCGCGCGCGCGGCGGCGCGCGACCGCCGCCCTGCGGCGGCCGTCGGTGGGCCCGGTCGTGCTCATGGGCGGAGTGTACGACTCGTGCAACTGGGTGTTGCAACACAGGCACGACACGTCAGCCGGTCCGGCCGACCACCCCCAGCGGCGTGGGCAGCGCGGTCGGTGGCTCGAGCCCGTCCCGGGACAGCGCCACCAGCGCCGACCAGAGCAGACCCCCGAGGTGCTCCTGCGCCGCGCTGCCCGTGGCAGCGGCGCGGTGCTCCAGCGCCGCACGGACGAGGTCGCCCTCGACGGTCGGCCCCCGGCCCCGCAGCCGTACCTCGGCACCCGTCGTGACCACCTGCAGCGACCCGGGCCGGACAGGACGACCCTCCCCGGCGTCGGTCACCGGCACGACGGCCAGCGGGGTGGGCGACGCGGCCGCGAGCGACTCCTCCAGCTCGCCCGCCGAGACGAGGAGGTCCCGCAGCAGCGCGCGCATGCGCGGCGCCGTCACCGGGTCGGTCGGCCGTGTCCGCACCCGGGCGGCGGCCCGGAGGAGGTCGACGGCGTCGGCCAGGAGGTGGACGGGGCTCGGGTGCTCGATCGCTGCGAGGGCCATGACCCCACCGTCCCTCCGTCGGCGTCGACGCGGGAGGGCATCGGTGCAGGGTGTGGACGGCTGCTCGGGGGCCGGCGCTGTGGACGCCGGGCGGGCATCGGACCGTTCCTTGGGCGCCGACGTGCACGTCCAGCCGTCAGCCGAGCCCCGCGCGGACCGTCTCCACGGTGTCGATCTCGCCGACCGGCTTGTCGTCGCGGTAGCGCAGCACGCGGGCGAAGCGGAGGGCGACCCCGCCGGGGTAGCGGGTGGAGCGCTGGACGCCATCGTAGGCGATCTCGACCACCTGCTCGGGCCGCACGTGCACGGTGTGGCCCGAGCGGCCGGTCTCGAGCCCGAGGAACCGCTCGGTCTGCCAGGTGAGCATCTCGTCGGTCATGCCCTTGAAGGTCTTGCCGAGCATCACCAGGCCGCCCTCGCCGTCGGCGGCCCCGAGGTGCAGGTTCGACAGCCAGCCCTCGCGGCGTCCGGAGCCCCACTCGACCGCCAGCACGACCAGGTCGAGCGTGTGCCGGGGCTTGACCTTGACCCACCCGGACCCGCGACGGCCGGCCTCGTAGGTGGCCCCGAGGTTCTTGACCACCACGCCCTCGTGGCCGGCGGCGACGGCGGCGTCCATGAAGCCCTGGGCGGTGGCGGGGTCGTCGGTGACCACGCGGCCCACCCGGTGCCGCTCGGGGACCAGGGAGTCCAGGAGCGCGGCACGCTCGTGGCCGGGCGCGCCGAGCAGGTCGCGGCCGTCGTGGTGGAGGACGTCGAAGAAGTACGGCGTCACCTGCACCCCGGAGGCCTGGGCGGTCCGGGAGGCGGTCTCCTGGAACGGGCGCGGGCGGCCGTCGTCACCGACGGCCAGCGCCTCGCCGTCCAGGACCAGGTGGGTGACCGGCAGCGCCCGGACCACCGCGACCACCTCGGGCAGCCGCGCGGTGATGTCGTCGAGGGTGCGGGTGGTGACGAGCACGTCGTCGCCGTCGCGGTGCACCTGGATCCGGATGCCGTCGAGCTTGGTGTCGACCGCGACCTCCCCGCCGCCGGCCTTGGCCAGGGCAGCGGCGACGTCGGGGGCGGTGCCGGCCAGCATCGGCAGGACGGGGCGACCGACCTCCAGCCCGACACCGGCCAGCGCGTCCTCCCCGGCGAACGCCAGCGCGGCCACGTCCCGGGTCGAACCGGCCAGCATCGCGGCGCGACGCACCGCGGTCAGCGGCACCTCGGCGGCGACCGCCAGCGCCTCCTGGACCAGCGCGTCCAGGGCGCCCTGGCGCACGGCGCCGGTGACGACGCCCTGGAGCCAGGCCTGCTCCTCGGCGGTCGCCCGACCGAACAGCGTGGCCACCGCGGCGGCGCGGGTGGCCTGCGAGCCGGAGCCCGCCAGCGCGGCGAGGTCCTCGAACGCCCCGTCCACCTCGGTGACGGTCAGCGACGACTCCTCGGCCGGCTCCGGCAGCGCCCCGAGCCCCCGCCAGCCGAGGCCGGTACGCCGCTGGGTCAGCGTGCCGCCGAGGTAGGCGACGACCGTCGTCAGGTCGGTGCCGCCCTGCTCCTGCGCCCGGGCGAGCACCGGGGCCAGCGCGGCGACCTTGGCCTTGCGCGAGCGCGTGGCCGCCACGGCGGACGACGTGGTGACGACCTCGGCGAGCAGCATGGTCCGAGTCTGACCGCTGCCGCCGACGGCCGCGCCCACCTGCCCGGGTCCTCTCGGCGCCCTGGGCTAGCGTCGGGACGTGCACGAGGAGACGGGTGGGGCCCGCACGCTGGTCCACCGCTCCGCGACGCCCTGCTCCCTGCGCCAGGTGCTGGGCCTGCACCGGCGCGGCGGCGGCGACCCGACGTACCGGGTGGACGGCGCCGGGCGGCACTGGCGCGGCATCCGTACGCCCGAGGGGCCCGCGACGCTCGCCCTGGAGCCGCGGGCCGGAGGCACCGAGGTGCGGGCCGCGGCCTGGGGACCGGGCGCCGACTGGGTGCTCGGCTCCGTACCTGACCTCCTGGGCGCCTCCGACGACTGGTCCGGGTTCGAGCCGCGGCACCCGGTCCTGGCCGACGCGCTCCGACGTCATCCGCACCTCCGGCTGGGGCGCACGGGCCTGCTGCTCGAGGCGCTGGTGCCGGCGGTCATCGAGCAGAAGGTGACCGGCCAGGAGGCCTTCGCGGGGTTCCGGATGCTGGTGCGCCGCCACGGCGAGCCCGCGCCCGGTCCGGGGCCGGCGCTGGACCTGTGGGTGCAGCCGACGCCCGAGCGGCTGCGGGCGGTCCCGTCCTGGGAGTGGCTGCGGATGCACGTCGACCCGGCCCGCTCCCGGGTCGTGGTGACGGCGGCCCGGGTCGCCGACACCCTCGAACGGCTTGTGGCCCTCGCCCCCGAGGAGGCCGAGCGACGGCTCCGCTCCCTCCCCGGGATCGGGGTATGGACCAGCGCCGAGGTGCGTCAGCGGACCTTCGGCGACCCCGACGCGGTCTCCTTCGGCGACTACCACGTCGCGAAGGACGTCGGCTGGGCGCTGACCGGGGAGCCGTTCGACGACGACGAGATGAGGGCCTACCTCGAGCCGTGGCGGCCCCAGCGGGGTCGTGTGGTGGCCCTGCTCGCGGCGTCGCGGCTGCACCGGCCGCGGCACGGCGTCCGGATGGCGCCCCGCACCCACCTGCCCTCGCGGACCACTCGCCCCTGACCCGTCCTGGATCGCGGTCGGGATCCGGCCGCCTGGGGGGCGAGGACACCCGGACTCCGGCGTCAGCCTCGACCGAGGCCCGCACCGCCTGGGGCGGACGGGCTCAGAGCAGGGCGCGCAGCGGGCGCAGGAACGCCTCGGTGAAGCGCCGGTGCAGGTCCCGGGCCTCCCACTCGCCCTGGGTCAGCTCCAGCGAGTGCGACTCGTCGAGGGCGAAGACCTCCTCGAGCGTCTCGGCGAGCCCGGTGTCGATCACCTCGAGGTTGACCTCGTAGTTCCCCGAGAGGCTCAGCCGGTCGATGTTGGCGGTGCCCACGGTGCTCCAGGTCCCGTCGACGGTGGCGGTC
Organism: Propionibacteriales bacterium; assembly: GCA_038256225.1. Taxonomy (GTDB): domain Bacteria; phylum Actinomycetota; class Actinomycetes; order Propionibacteriales; family Nocardioidaceae; genus Nocardioides. The sequence continues at coordinate 11,019 of JBBSKO010000021.1, forward strand.
TTCGCGTGCACCATGGCCTCGCGGAACCGGAACACGCGCACGCCGGCCTCGAGCAGCTGGGAGAAGTACCCGCGCGAGATCCAGTCGGCCACGATGTGGTTGGACTTCAGGGGCAGCAGGAGGCGGACGTCCACCCCGCGGCGCGCGGCGTTCTTGAGCGCGTCGACGAAGTCCTGGTCCGGCAGGAAGTAGGCCTGGGTGATCCAGATCCGGGTCGAGGCCCGGGCGATCACCTCGAGGTACATGCCGCGGATCGGGAAGAGCCACAGCCGCGGGACGTTGCGGTGCACGCGGATCCGGGGCTCCCACGTGGCCGCGGTCTCGAGCAGCAGGGGCCGCTCGCTGTGGCGCAGCCGGCGGCGGCGGTGGAGGTTCCAGAAGTCCGCGAACGCGCGCTCCAGGTCGTGCACGCCGGGGCCGACCACGCGGACGTGGGTGTCGCGCCACTCGGTCTCGTAGGCCGAGCCGATGTTGTAGCCGCCGACGAAGCCGATGTTGTCGTCGACGACCAGGATCTTGCGGTGGTCGCGGCCGTACCGCTTGAGGTCGAAGAACCGCCACCCGGCGGCGTAGACGGGGTAGCGCAGCACCTTCATCGACGCCGGGAAGCGCTTGAAGACGGGGGAGACCACCAGGTTGGCGAAGCCGTCGTAGATGACGTAGACGTCGACCCCGCGCGCCGACGCGTCCGACAGGGCCTGCTTGAACCGCTCGCCGGTGGCGTCGCCCTTCCAGATGTAGGTCTCGAACAGGACCTGGCGGCGGGCGCCCTCGATCGCGGCGATCATGTCGTCGTAGAGGTCGCGCCCGAAGGTGTACGTCGTCACCTCGCTGTCGCCGACGGTCACCGTGCGCGGCGGGGTGGTCGGGAACGGCTGGGGCCGCTTGCCGCGTCGGCGGTAGGAGTCGACCAGCGACATGGTCACCGCGAGGGCCACCTGGACGCCGAAGACGGTCAGCAGCGTCCGCCGCAGCACGCGTACCGCCCGGCCCGTCAGCCGGACCCTGCTCGACCTCACCGGCCCAAGGTAGTCGAGGGGTGTCGGCGCGCGGACGTAGGCTCGACCCATGCGTCCCGTCACCGATCTCGAGCGCCGTGTCGCGCCGTTCCAGGTGGTCTCCGACTACCAGCCCGCGGGTGACCAGCCGGCGGCCATCACCGAGATCACCAAGCGGATCCAGGGCGGCGTCGAGGACGTCGTCCTCCTCGGCGCCACCGGCACCGGCAAGACGGCCACGGTCGCCTGGGTGGCCGAGCAGGTGCAGCGCCCGCTGCTGGTCCTGCAGCCCAACAAGACCCTCGCCGCGCAGTTCGCCAACGAGCTGCGCCAGCTGTTCCCGGACAACGCGGTCGAGTACTTCGTCTCGTACTACGACTACTACCAGCCCGAGGCCTACGTCCCCCAGACCGACACCTACATCGAGAAGGACTCCTCCATCAACGAGGAGGTCGAGCGGCTGCGCCACTCGGCGACCAACTCGCTGCTGACCCGGCGCGACGTGATCGTGGTCTCCACCGTGTCCTGCATCTACGGTCTGGGCACCCCGCAGGAGTACGTCGACCGGATGCTGCGGCTGCGGGTGGGCGAGGAGCGTGACCGCGACTCGATCCTGCGCCAGCTGGTCGAGATCCAGTACACGCGCAACGACATGAGCTTCACCCGTGGCACCTTCCGGGTCCGCGGCGACACCCTCGAGATCTTCCCGGTCTACGAGGAGCACGCCGTGCGGATCGAGTTCTTCGGCGACGAGATCGAGCGGCTGATGAGCCTGCACGCCGTGACCGGCGAGGTGCTCACCGAGGACCAGGAGCTGTACGTCTTCCCGGCCACGCACTACGTCGCCGGCCCGGAGCGGATGGAGCGCGCGGTCGCCGGGATCGAGGCCGAGCTCGAGGAGCAGCTGGCCGTCTTCGAGCGGCAGGGCAAGCTGCTCGAGGCGCAGCGGCTGCGGATGCGGACGACGTACGACATCGAGATGATGCGGCAGGTCGGGTCGTGCGCGGGGATCGAGAACTACTCGATGCACATGGACGGGCGCAGCCGCGGGTCGGCGCCGAACTGCCTGCTCGACTACTTCCCCGAGGACTACCTCCTGGTGGTCGACGAGTCCCACGTCGCGGTCCCGCAGATCGGCGGGATGTACGAGGGCGACATGTCGCGCAAGCGCAACCTGGTCGACCACGGCTTCCGGCTGCCCAGCGCCATGGACAACCGGCCGCTGCGCTGGGAGGAGTTCCTGGAGCGGATCGGGCAGACCATCTACCTCTCGGCGACGCCGGGCGACTACGAGCTCGACAAGGTCCAGGGCGACACCGTCGAGCAGATCATCCGCCCGACCGGCCTGATCGACCCCGAGGTCGTCATCAAGCCGACGAAGGGCCAGATCGACGACCTGATCCACGAGATCCGGACGCGGACCGAGAAGGACGAGCGGGTCCTGGTGACCACGCTGACCAAGAAGATGTCGGAGGACCTCACCGACTACCTCCTCGACGCCGGGCTGCGCACCCGCTACCTGCACTCGGAGGTGGACACCCTGCGCCGCATCGAGCTGCTCCGCGAGCTGCGGATGGGGGAGTACGACGTCCTGGTCGGCATCAACCTGCTGCGCGAGGGCCTCGACCTGCCCGAGGTGTCGCTGGTGTCCATCCTGGACGCGGACAAGGAGGGCTTCCTGCGCTCCGACAAGTCGCTGATCCAGACCATCGGGCGGGCGGCGCGCAACGTGTCGGGCCAGGTGCACATGTACGCCGACAAGATCACGCCGTCGATGGAGAAGGCGATCGACGAGACCAATCGTCGTCGCGACAAGCAGGTCGCCTACAACACCGCGGCCGGGGTCGACCCGCAGCCGCTGCGCAAGAAGATCGCCGACATCACCGAGATGCTGTCCCGCGAGGGCGAGGACACCGAGGCGCTGCTGGCGACCTGGGCCGGGACCGCCGCGAAGGGGCGGGCCGGCGGGGTCAAGGCGAAGCAGCCGGTGCCGGCGTTGTCGGCCGAGGCGTCCGGACGCCAGGCCAAGGACCTCGCCGGCATGCCGAGCGCCGACCTGGCCCAGCTGATCCAGGACCTCACCGAGCAGATGCGGGGAGCGGCCGCCGAGCTGCAGTTCGAGGTCGCGGCGCGGATGCGCGACGAGATCTCGGACCTCAAGAAGGAGCTCCGTCAGATGATGGAAGCGACCAAGTGAGCCGCAGCGTCGAGCGAGGAACGAGATCGTGCGTCAGCAGCGAGCGCGGGAGCTGCGCGAGCGGAGTGAGCGCTGGCGACCAAGTGAGCGGGCGGTGAGCGGGCGGACCGTCCCCGCACCCGTCACGGCGCCGCCGCTGAGGGCCGCGCTCGCGGTCTGGTCGGTCGGGTTGATGATCTACCTGCTCGCCGTCTTCCACCGCAGCTCGCTGGCCGTGGCCGGCCTCGACGCCACCGAGCGGTTCGGCATCTCGGCCGCCCAGCTGGCGACCTTCACCATGCTGCAGCTGCTGGTCTACGCCGGCATGCAGATCCCGACCGGGCTGTTGGTGGACCGGTTCGGGCCCCGCCGGGTGCTGCTGTCCGGCGTCCTGCTGCTCTCGGCCGCGCAGGCCGCGTTCGGGCTGGCCGACACCTACGGCCTGGCGCTGCTGGCCCGGTTCTTCGTCGGGATGGGTGACGCGCTGACGTTCGTCTGCGTGCTGCGACTGGTGGCCAGCTGGTTCTCGCCCCGCCGGATCCCGCTGGTCACCCAGCTGACCGGCCCGTTGGGCCAGCTCGGCGCGATCGGTGCTGCGCTGCCGATGACCTGGGCGCTCGGCACGGTCGGGTGGACCACCGCGTACCTCGCCACTGCGTCGCTCGGGCTGGTCCTCGGCGTCGTCGGCCTGGTGGTGCTGCGCGACAGCCCGGCCCAGCGCAGCCTGAGTGGCGCCGCGCTGTCGCTGTCGGCGGTGCGCAGCAGCCTGGCCGCCTCGTGGGCGCACCCCGGGACCCGCCTGGGGTTCTGGATCCACTTCACCACCCAGTTCAGCTCCACGATGCTGGCGCTGCTGTGGGGCTACCCGTTCCTGGTGCGCGGCGAGGGACGCACGCCCACCGAGGCCGGCGCCCTGCTGACCGTGATGGTGCTCGCGCTGGCCGCGGCCGGGCCACTGGTGGGCTGGATGGTCGGCCGGCACCCGTGGCACCGCTCGACGCTGGTGATCAGCATCGTGGTGAGCATCGTGGCGGTGTGGACCGTCGTCCTCCTCTGGCCGGGCCAGGCGCCGCTGTGGATGCTGGTGGTGCTGGTCGTCGTGGCCGGCATCGGCGGGCCCGGGTCCATGGTCGGCTTCGACCTCGGCCGCACCTCCAACCCGGCCGACCGGCTGGCCAGCGCGACCGGGATGATCAACGTCGGCGGCTTCCTGGCCAGCCTGCTGCTGGTCGTGGCCATCGGGCTCGTGCTCGACTGGCGCACCCCGGGGGCGAGCACGGCGTACACGCCGGAGGCGTTCCGCTGGGCGATGAGCACCCAGTACGTCCTCTGGGTCGTCGGGCTGACCCAGATCCTGCGCTACCGCGCCAAGGCCCGCCGCGTGATCGACCGCGACGCGCTGTACGCCCACCTGCGCTGACCGCGCGCGGCGCGCGTGTGACCGAATGGTTGATCGAATGTGGCTGTCCTGGGTGGGGGTAACTGCTTCTGACCTGTGGAAACAGACGAGGGTTGTCGGTGGCGGGTGCTTGGATTGATCCATGGCCACCGACGAGGACACCACTACCGGGCACCCCGTCCCGGCCGGTGTCCGGGCGGTGTCCGCAGCTGTTGTCGCGCTGGCGGAGGGGCCTCTGTTCGCGCTGGATGCCGCGACCACCCGCGAGACCGTGATCGCGATCGCGGACCTGAAGTCCCGCCTGGCGTCCTACGAGTACGCCGTCCTGGCACACGCCGAGGAGGTGAAGGTCGGCGCCGACACCGGCTGCACCTCCACCGGGGTCTGGGCAGCCAACGCGACCCGGTACCCAAGAACGTCACCGCCGCCCAGGTGAAGCTGGCCACCGCACTCGAGACCAGGTGGACCAAGGTCCGCGACGCCCTCGCGGCCGGGACCATGAACCCGGATCAGGTCCGCGTGGTGGTGAACG
>JBBSKO010000022.1:0-16107 GCA_038256225.1 Propionibacteriales bacterium
CACCACCGGTACGACCGGGGGTGAGCGCTCCGCACGCGGACGCCTCGGCGGGCTGTCCGGGTCCGGGCTGGTGCGCAACCTCGGTCTCGTCCTGGCCCTGGTGATCCTGTGCGTGGTCGGCCTGGTCACCGCCGGCGAGCGGTTCGGCTCGACCGCCAACCTGCTCACCATCCTGCGGCTGGCCGCGGTGACCGGGGTCATCAGCATCGGGATGACCTTCGTGATCACCGGCGGCGGCATCGACCTGTCGGTCGGTGCGGTCATGGCGCTGTCGTCGGTGTGGTGCACGACGTTGGCCACCCAGACGATGGCCCGCGACACGCACTGGATCGTGATGGTGGGCGCGGCCCTGGCCGTCGGCGCCGCCTGCGGGTTGATCAGCGGGCTGCTCGTGTCGTACGGGAAGGTCGTGCCGTTCATCGCCACCCTGGCGATGCTGGCCAGCGCCCGCGGACTGGCCGAGATCATCTCCCAGCGCCGCACCCAGATCGTGGACGTGCCCGGCTTCACCGACTTCTTCGGTGCCGACGTGCTCGGCGTCCCGGTCATCGTGATCATGTTCGCTCTGGTCGCCGCCGTCGGCTGGGTGGTCTTCAACCGGACCACCTTCGGGCGCCGCACGCTCGCCGTCGGGGGCAACCCCGAGGCCGCCCGGCTGGCCGGCATCAACGTCCAGCGCCACACCGTGCTGCTCTACGTCCAGCTCGGCCTGCTCTGCGGCGTCGCCGCACTGATGATCATCTCCCGCACCACCACCGGCACCTCCACCCACGGCACGCTGATCGAGCTCGACGTGATCGCCGCGGTCGTCATCGGCGGCACCCTGCTCGCCGGTGGTCGCGGCACCATCGTCGGCACCGTCATCGGCGTGCTGATCTTCACCACACTGACCAACGTCTTCACCCTCAACAACCGCTCCACCTCCGAGCAGGCGCTGCTCAAGGGGGTCATCATCGTCGCCGCCGTGCTGCTCCAGCAGCGCTTCGCTGCGCGCAGCAAGAGCCCGTAGGTCTCGAGACGGTCGCTGCGCTCCCTCCTCGACCACCGTCGAGACGGTCGCTGCGCTCCCTCCTCGACCACCGTCGAGACGGTCGCTGCGCTCCCTCCTCGACCACCGTTCCCGGCACCACCCGTACCGCCCCACACGCCCTTCGTCCCACCTCTCCAAGGAGCACCTCATGTCCCTGCGGTCCGCCCACAAGCTCGGCACCGGCCTCGTCGCCAGCGTCGCCGTGCTCTCCCTCGCTGCCTGCACCGGCAACACCGCCGCCGACGACGGCGGCACCCAGGCCGGTGGCACCTCCGAGGCCGAGGAGGGCTCCAACGACGAGGCCGGCGACACCGTCGTCATCGGCTTCTCGGCGCCCGCCGCCGACCACGGCTGGATGGCCTCGATCACCGAGTCCGCCCGGGAGGCCGCCGACGCCTACGAGGACGTCGAGCTGCGCGTCGCCGAGGGCACCAACGAGGTCAACCTCCAGATCGCCCAGGTCGAGACGTTCATCAACGACGGCGTCGACGCCATCGTGCTGCTGCCCTTCGACGGCGCCGCGATGACCCCGGTCGCGCTCCAGGCCATGGAGGCCGGGATCCCGGTGATCAACGTGGACCGCGAGTTCGAGGACCCGAACGCCGCCCGCGTCACGGTCCTCGGCGACAACTACGGCATGGGCGTCTCGGCGGGCTCCTACATCTGCTCCGAGCTCGGGGACAACCCCGACGCCGTGGTCGCCGAGATCGCCGGCATCGACTCGCTGCCGCTGACCCAGGACCGCAGCCAGGGCTTCGAGGACGCGCTCGGCGAGTGCGGCCTCGACGTCGACAACCGCGTCGCCGCCGACTTCACCGTCGAGGGCGGCGAGCGCGCCGCCTCCAACCTGCTCCAGGCCGCCCCGCAGATCGACGCCGTGTGGAACCACGACGACGACCAGGGCGTCGGCGTCCTGGCCGCGTTCGAGAACGCCGGCCGCGACGAGTTCATCATGGTCGGCGGCGCCGGCTCGGCCAACGCCATGCGCTCCATCGAGGCCGACGACAGCGTCCTCAAGGCCACCGTCGTCTACCCCTCCACCCAGGGCGCCGACGGCATCATGATGGCCCGCCTGCTGGTCCAGCAGAAGGCCATGGGCGACCTGGTCGAGGTCGAGGTGCCCCGCGAGGTGCAGCTCTACGCCCCGGTCGTCACCGCCGACAACGTCGAGCAGTTCATCGACACCGCCTTCGAGTCCTGAGCCGGCCCCACCCAGACCGGCGCGCCCGCCCCACCACCTCCTCAGCAGGTGGGGCGGGCCGCCCCCCGGGTCCTGCCCGGACCCCTCGAAGGGAGCACCACCCATGACCAGCCCCACGCCCCGCCTCGGGGTGGCGATGATCGGCCACTCCTTCATGGGGGCCGCGCACTCCCAGGCCTGGCACACCGCGCCCCGGTTCTTCGACCTGCCGCTCGACCCCGTCACGGCCGTCCTCTGCGGCCGCGACCACGGGCGTACGACGGCCGCCGCCACCCGTCTCGGGTGGGCCGCGACCGAGACCAGCTGGGAGCGGACCCTCGAGCGCGACGACGTCGACCTGGTCGACATCTGCACGCCGGGCGACACCCACGCCGAGATCGCGATCGCCGCGCTGCGCGCCGGCAAGCACGTGCTCTGCGAGAAGCCGCTGGCCAACTCCGTGGCCGAGGCCGAGGCGATGGTCGCCGCCGCCGACGAGGCGGCCGAGCACGGCGTCCGCGCCATGGTCGGCTTCACCTACCGCCGGGTGCCGGCCGTCGCGCTGGCCCGCCGCCTGGTCGAGCAGGGCCGGATCGGCGAGGTGCGCCACGTCCGGGCGCAGTACCTCCAGGACTGGCTGACCGACCCCGAGGCGCCGCTGTCGTGGCGGCTGCAGAAGGACCGGGCCGGCTCCGGCGCGCTCGGCGACATCGGCGCGCACATCGTCGACCTCACGCAGTACATCATCGGCGACCGCGTCCAGGAGGTCTCCGCACGGCTGGAGACCTTCGTCAAGGAGCGGCCGCTGGCCACCGAGCAGTCCGGCCTCACCGCCACGGCGAGCGACGAGCGGGGTGCCGTGACCGTCGACGACGCCGCCGTCTTCATCGCCCGCTTCGCCGGCGGCGCGCTCGGCGTCTTCGAGGCCACCCGCTTCGCCACCGGCCGCAAGAACGCGATCCGGATCGAGGTCAACGGCACCCGCGGCAGCCTGGCCTTCGACTTCGAGGACATGAACGTCCTGCAGCTCTTCGACGCCACCGAGCCCGCCGAGACCGCCGGCTTCCGCCGGATCCTGGCCACCGAGGCCGAGCACCCGTACGTCGCCGCCTGGTGGCCGCCGGGCCACGGCCTGGGCTACGAGCACGGCTTCACCCACCAGGTCGTCGACCTGGTGCAGGCCATCGCCACCGGCACCGACCCGGCGCCGGGCTTCCGCGACGGGCTCCAGGTCCAGCGCGTGCTCGACGCCGTCGAGACCAGCTCCGACACCCGTACCTGGCAGGAGATCCACCCATGACCCGACCGATCACCCTCTTCACCGGCCAGTGGGCCGACCTTCCCTTCGAGAAGGTCTGCGAGCTGGCCTCCGGCTGGGGCTACGACGGTCTCGAGATCGCCTGCTGGGGCGACCACCTCGACCCGTGGCGCGCCGCCGAGGACGACGGCTACGTCAAGGACAAGCTCGACCTGCTCGAGAAGCACGGCCTGGCCGTGCACGCCATCTCCAACCACCTCAAGGGCCAGGCCGTCTGTGACGACCCGATCGACGCCCGGCACCATGCGATCCTGCCGGCGCAGGTCTGGGGCGACGGTGACCCCGAGGGCGTACGGCAGCGGGCGGCCGAGGAGATGAAGCTGACCGCGCGCACGGCCCAGCGGCTCGGCGTGGACACCGTGATCGGGTTCACCGGGTCCTCGATCTGGAAGTACGTCGCGATGTTCCCGCCGGCCTCGGCCGAGATGGTCGCCGCGGGCTACACCGACTTCGCCGACCGCTGGAACCCGATCCTCGACGTCTTCGACGAGTGCGGCGTGCGGTTCGCCCACGAGGTGCACCCCTCCGAGATCGCCTACGACTACTGGACCACGGTCGCGGCGATGGAGGCGATCGGGCACCGGGAGGCGTTCGGCCTGAACTGGGACCCCAGCCACTTCGTCTGGCAGGACCTCGACCCGGTCGGCTTCCTGTGGGACTTCCGTGACCGGATCTACCACGTGGACTGCAAGGACGCGAAGCGTCAGACCGGCAACGGCCGCAACGGCCGGCTCGGGTCCCACCTGCCGTGGGCCGACCCGCGGCGCGGCTGGGACTTCGTGTCCACCGGCCACGGCGACGTGCCCTGGGAGCAGTGCTTCCGGATGCTCAACGCCATCGGCTACGACGGCCCGATCTCGATCGAGTGGGAGGACGCCGGGATGGACCGCCTCGTCGGCGCCCCCGAGGCGCTCGAGTTCGTCCGGCGGCTGGCCTTCGACGCCCCCGACGCCGCCTTCGACGCGGCCTTCGCCACGCGCGACTGACCCACCACCCCAGACTCCCCACCCGCGTGGTGGGGCGCCGGCGCGACCCCTGCCGCAGCCGGATCCACCTCGGAGAGGACCAGCACATGTGTTTCGGATTCGACGGAGACAAGGCGCTCGACGACTCGCTGGCCGCCAAGGGCGCCAGCCGCCGCGCGCTGTTCCGCGGTGCCGCGGTCGGTGCCGCCGGCCTCGCGGTCGCCGGTGTCGGCACGGGCACGGCCACGGCGGCCCCGGGCAGGCCCGGCAGGCCCGGCAAGCCGGGCAAGGGCCAGCGGCGCGTGCCGCACCGCGCCATCAGCCTGCAGATGTACACGCTGCGCGCCGCGGTGTCGGGCGAGCCCGGCCTCGAGACGGTGCTGGACCGCCTGGCGCAGTACGGCTACCGGCAGGTCGAGCTGGCCGGCTACTACGGCCGGAGCGCGGCCGAGATGAAGACCCTGCTCGACGAGCGGGGCCTCCAGGCCACCTCCAGCCACGACGGGATCAGCGCGACCCGCGCGGAGGCGCGCACGAAGATGGAGAACGCCGCGCTGCTCGGGCAGTCCTACGTCAACGTGCCCTACCTCAACTCCGACTCGCTGGAGGAGTGGCAGGGGTGGGCCGACGCGATGAACGCCGAGGCACGCATCGCCCGTCGGTTCGGGCTGCGCTACGGCTACCACAACCACGCCCACGAGTTCACGATCGACCTCGGCGGCGGCGTCACCCCGTGGCAGGTCCTCACCGAGCGGCTGGACCCGAAGCTGGTGCACCTCGAGGCCGACCTCTACTGGGTCTACACCGGCGGCGTGAACACGAACCAGGCCGACCCCGACACGTTCGTGATCGACACCCTGCGCGCGGCGCCGCAGGAGGTCCGCCAGTTCCACGTCAAGGACCGCGACGCCACCACCGGCGACATGGCCGACCTCGGCACCGGCGTCGTGGACTTCGAGCGGATCTTCAGCAAGCACCGCGCCGAGCAGTACATCGTCGAGAACGACAACCCGGACGTCTCGCCGCTGACCAGCGCGGCGGTCGGGCACCTGTACCTGGAGCACGTCCGCTACTGACGGTCCCTCCGCCACCGTCCGGGCGGGGCCCGGGACGTCATACGACCCGCACCGGGGCCGAGCCGTCGTCGGTATGACGTCCCGCGGTCCCCCGACGCGGGTCCGGGCGGGCGCCGTCCACAGGCCTCCCGCCCGGACCCGCGGCGTACGCCCGTGCGCGGCTAGGGTTCTGCGGTGCCCGACCCGACAAGCCCCGCCCCGTCCACGCCGGGAGCCGTGCGCGAGGTCCTGCACGCCGCGGTCGAGGCCCTCGGCGGCGTCGAGCGCACCGGCCAGGTCGCGATGGCCGAGGCCGTCGCGGAGGCGATGGAGGACGAGCACCACCTGCTCGTCCAGGCCGGGACCGGCACCGGCAAGTCCCTGGCCTACCTCGTGCCGGCGCTGCTGCACCGGCGTCGCGTCGTGGTCGCCACCGCGACCCTGGCGCTGCAGCACCAGCTCGTCGAGCGCGACCTGCCCCGCCTCGTCGAGGCCGTCAAGGGCAAGCGCGGCGTCGACGCGTCGTTCGCGGTGCTCAAGGGCCGCTCCAACTACGCCTGCCTGCACCGCATCCGCGAGGGCGTGCCCGACGACCAGGGTGCGCTGGTCGACGTGCCGCAGGGCTCGATGGCCGGCAAGGTCCTCGAGCTGCGCAGCTGGGCCGAGAAGGAGGCCGAGAGCAGCGGGACCGGCGAGCGCGACAACGCTCCGCGCCACACCGAGAAGGAGTGGCGCCAGGTCTCGGTCAGCCACCGCGACTGCCTGGGCGCCGCCCGCTGCCCCTTCGGCGAGGAGTGCTTCGCCGAGGTCGCCAAGGAGCGCGCCCACGCCTCCCACCTGATCGTCACCAACCACTCGCTGCTGGCCATCGACGCCATCGAGGGCGTCCCGATGATCCCGGAGTACGACGCCGTGGTCGTCGACGAGGCGCACGAGCTGGTGGCGCGGGTGACCCAGGCCGCGACCGACGAGCTGACCCCGATGGACGTCGAGCGGGCCGCGCGCCGCAGCCAGCGGCACGTCGACGGCGAGGAGGCCGACAGCCTCGACGAGGCCGCCGCGGACCTGCGCGACGCGATGCAGGCCGCGTCCCCGGGCCGGTTCGAGACGCTGCCCGACCAGCTCGCCGAGGCGCTGGCGCGGGTGCGCGACACCGCCCGGACCTGCCTGTCGGCCTACCCCAAGCAGAAGCCGGCCGGCGGCGGGGGAGGCGAGGAGGTCGACCCCGGTCTGCAGCAGTCGCGGGGCATGGTCCAGGACGTGTTCGACACCGCCGAGCGGATGGCCGCGGCCTCGCAGGCCGACGTGCTGTGGATGAACGAGGGCACCGAGCGGGTGCCGCCGCGGCTGTGCGTGGCGCCGCTGCAGGTGTGGGGTCCGATGCGCGACAAGCTGCTGGCCGACAAGTCGGTCGTGCTGACCTCGGCCACCCTGATGCTGGGCGGCGACTTCGGTCCGGTGGCCGGCAGCCTGGGCCTCAAGCCCGGTGAGCGCACCGAGCCGGGCGCGGGGGCGGAGCGCACCGAGGACGTGCTGCCGTGGGTGGGTCTCGACGTCGGCTCGCCGTTCGACTATGGCCGGCAGGGGATCATGTACGTCGCCCGGCACCTGCCGCCCCCGGGCCGCGACGGTCTCGGCACCGCCCAGCTCGACGAGATCGCCGGGCTGGTCGACGCCGCCGAGGGCCGTACCCTCGGGCTCTTCTCCAGCCGGCGCGCGGCCGAGGCCGCCGCGGAGGCGATCCGGGAGCGGCTGCCGCACCTGACCACGCTGGCGCAGGGCGACGCGCAGCTGCCGGAGCTGGCCAAGCAGTTCGTCGAGGACCCGCACACCTGCCTGTTCGGCACGCTCAGCCTGTGGCAGGGCCTGGACGTGCCGGGCGACACCTGCCAGTTGGTGATCATCGACCGGATCCCGTTCCCGCGCCCCGACGACCCCCTGATGAGCGCGCGGCAGAAGGCGGCCGACAAGGCCGGCGGCAACGGCTTCATGCAGGTCGCGGCCACCCACGCCGCGCTGCTGCTGGCGCAGGGCGCCGGTCGGCTGATCCGCAGCTCCGAGGACCGCGGCGTGGTCGCGGTGCTCGACCCCCGCCTGGCCACCGCCCGCTACGGGTCGTTCCTCAAGGCCAGCCTCCCGCCGATGTGGCCGACCACCGACCCCGCCCTGGTCCGCCAGGCCCTGAAGCGTCTGTCGGCCTCCGCCACCTGACGCCGAGATGACGCTCGCGGACAGCCGAGATGACGCTCGCGGCGCGTCGAGGTGACGGTTCCGGCGCCTACAGCCGGCTGCGCCCGTCGTACCCGCCGCGCGGGGCCGGGAGGCCGAGGAACTCCCCGACCGTGGGCGCCACGTCGGCGGTCGTGGCCAGGCCGGGACGCGCGGTCCGGCGCGGTACGGCCGGGTGCCCGCCGCTGAGGAAGAACGGGATCGGCCGGGTCGCCGGGTGCCCGTGGTTGCCGGGGATCGGGTTGCTGGTGACCGGGTCCGGGTCGGAGAAGCGCCACCCGGCGCGGCAGTGGACGACCACGTCACCGGCCTCCGGGCCGAGCCGCAGCGACCGCGTGCGGCGGTCGAGCGCCTCGAGCACGCCCTCGGTGCCCTCGGCGATCGCGCGCATCCGGCGTACGGCCCGTTCCCGCTGCCGGTCGGGCCCGAGCCAGTAGAGGAGGTCGGCGCCGCCGTTGTCGCCGATCGCGACCCTCCCGGCCAGGAACGGGTCGGCCTCGATCGGCGCGGTCAGGCTGATCACGCGGTCGGGGGTGGAGTAGTCCATCGAGTGGTCGGCGAGCACCACCAGCAGGCTGTCCTCCCACCGGCCGGTCTCCCGGAGCAGGTCGACGAACCCGCCCACGAGCCGGTCGGTGTTCAGCAGGGCGGTACGCCGCAGCAGCTCGAGGCCGCCGGGCCCGGTGAGGTCGCTGTGGGCGAACCGGTCGACGTCGCCGAGGTTGAGGAACATCAGGTGCGGATCGTGCTCGGTCACCATCTGGCGGGCCGCGGCCATCGTGGCCTCGTCGGGGGCGTACTCCGCGACCGGGATGACCGGTGCCGGCTCCCAGCGGTAGGTCGCCCGGGTCCCGAAGATCCCGTAGAGGTACTCCTTGCTGAGCACCGTCGCGGTCCGCAGCCCGTGGCGGTCGAGCCGCTCCAGGATGGTCGGCCCGCGCAGGTCGCGCGGCCGGTCCAGGGTGCGGACCTCGCCCAGCGCCCGGTCGTAGACCGCGTTCGCGGGCACGCCGGTCCGGTCGGGGCGCCGCCCGGTCATCATCATCGTGTGGTTCGGGATGGTCTCCATCACCGGCAGCGACGTCGCACGGCCGTACCGCAGCCCGGCGTCGCGCAGCGCCCGCAGGTTCGGGGTCAGCCCGCTGTCGATCTCCTCGGGCCGGCAGCCGTCGACGACCAGGACGTAGGCCCGCTTGCGGGTGCGGCGCCGGGGCGCGGCGGCCGCCGTCCCGGCCGCGGCCGAGAAGAGCAGACCGGCCCCGCCGGCGGCGCCGAGCAGCGCCCGGCGACCGGCGTACGCCTCCGCGAGGCCGTCGAGGCGCGGATCGGTCCGGGTGCTGCGGGGTCCGCCACAGCCGTGCCCGGTCATCGGACCGGCCCGTCGGCCCGCTCGACCGTCCCGCTGCTGGCGCGGGTCAGCCAGGAGGCGGAGTGGGTGATGGTGGTGCCGGCCTCGCGCCGGTCGCCGAGCACGAACCAGTCCATCTGTGCGCGGGCCGGGGTGATGTCGAGGACCGAGAACCCGTGCCGATCGAAGTCGAGGTACTTGATGTGCGGGTTCGCGGCCTGGATGGCGGCCTCGACGCCGGCGCTGGAGCCCTCGGGCCCGCCGGTGATGTCGTCGAGGTTGTTGGAGGTCACCGAGGAGCAGACGAACTCGACGCCGACGGTGCCCGAGAGCGGGTAGGTGCCCTTCTCGAAGGGCAGCTCGGCGGCCCACGCGGAGTGGATGTCACCGGTGACGAAGAGCGCGTCGTCGATGTTGCGGTCGCGGAGCAGGTCGAAGACCTGGCGGCGGTCGGCGGTGTAGCCGTCCCACTGGTCGACGTTGTAGGGCACGCCCTCGTCGACGGCGAGCCCGGTGACCTCGGTGACGGCCTTCGCCTTGGCGGTGGGCAGCGCACCGAGGGTGACCGGGGCGATCATCACCGGGTTGCCGACGACCTTCCACTGCGAGGCGCGGCGGCGCAGCGAGTCGAGCAGCCAGGCCAGCTGGCGCTTGCCGGTGATGGTGCGGGCCGGGTCGGAGATGGCCTGCGGGTCCGAGGTCTGCTCGGAGCGGTAGGTGCGCAGGTCGAGCATGCTGATCTCGGCCAGCTTCCCCCAGGTCAGGCGGCGGTAGAGCCGGGCGCCGTCGCCGAGGGCAGCGGTGCCGTCCATCCGCACCGGCATCCACTCGTCGTAGGCGCGGTGCGCACGGGCGCGACGGGCCTGGAAGTCGCCCTCGGTGGCGGGCTGGTGGTTCTCGGCGCCGCGCCGCCACGCGTCGTTGGTCGACTCGTGGTCGTCCCAGGTGACGATCCAGGGGCACCGCGCGTGCGCGGCCTGCAGGTCGGGGTCGGTCTTGTACTGCGCGTGCCGGCGGCGGTAGTCCTCCAGCGAGACCATCTCGCGCGGCGGGTCGTGCGGGCGGACGTCGACGTTCGCGTTGCCGTAGCCGTACTCGCCGGGGGCGTACTCGTAGAGGTAGTCGCCCAGGCAGAGCACCGCGTCGAGGTCGTCGCGCGCGGCGATCCCGCGGTAGGCCGCGAACATCCCGGCCTGCCAGTTCGCGCAGGACACCACGCCGAGGCGCAGGCGGCGTACGGACGCGCGCGCCCGCGGGGCGGTGCGCAACCGGCCGACCGGGCTGCGGCGACCGTCGAGGACGAAGCGGTAGTGGTACCACCGGTCGGCGTCGAGCCCGTCGACGTCGACCTTGACCGTGTGGTCGCGCGACGGACCGGTCACGACGCTGCCGCGGCGCACGACCCGCCGGAAGCCCGCGTCACGGGCCACCTCCCACCGCACGGTGACCCGGGGACCCCGGCCGGAGCCAGGGGTCGAGGCCGGGGTCGGGGTGACCCGGGTCCAGATCACGACCCGGCGGGGGAGCGGGTCGCCCGAGGCGACGCCGTGGGCGAAGGTGCGCCGGTCGGGGCGGCGAGCCGGTGCCGCCTGGGCTGCTGGGGCGAGAGCGCCCGGGGCGAGCGAGGCGGTGCCGAGGGCGCCGGCAGCGGCGCCGGACCTCAGGACGGTACGACGGGTGGGGGTGGTCACGACCTGATCCAACGACGCCGGCGCCCCCGAGTCACTACCTGAGGCCAGGCCGGGGGCGAGTGTTCATCCCCCGGCCACGTGGGTGTCTAGCGGGTGCGGACCGTGGCGAAGACGTCCGCCGGGAGACGGTCGTCGCGGGCGAAGCCCTGGCACGAGACCGACCCGAAGCTGAAGCAGTCGCGGACCCGGGTGCTGGCGTTGACCAGGTGCACCTCGACGGCCTCGACCCGGCGGGTCGAGAAGGGCGTGCGCATCGTCCCGGCGCCGCTCCTGTCGAGGGCCATCGTGGTCGTGGTGGCCGTGCCGTCCGAGGCGACCACGGAGACCCGCACCTCGGAGCCGCGCTTGCGCGCCGGCAGGTCCGCCCGGACCCGCAGCACCCAGCGGGCCGACTTCCCGGACCCGGGCTCCAGGCGCACGGTCGAGCCCGCGAGGTGGTTCAGGCGGCGGGTGGCGGAGTACGCGTCGCCCCGCAGCGTCAGCTCACGCTGGTCGGCTGCGGCGGCCCGCGGGTAGCTGTTGGCCGCGCCCTCCTCGTAGCGCTGGGCCGGGAAGCGGTTCGCGGCGACGTAGTCGGCGAACTGAGCGCGCACCGAGGTGCCGCGCGCCTTGAGGGCGCGCTGGAGGGCCACCAGCGAGTAGGTCTCGTCGGGGTTGAGGAAGTCGGCCTCCTCCCACACGTCGCGCACCAGGGTGGGCAGCCCCCCCTGCCTGGCGGGGAAGCGCTCGGTCAGGAAGCGCCAGAACGACCACGCTCCGTAGACCTCCAGCCCGCGCCGGTCCAGGTCCATCGGGCGCGCGGGCGCGCCCATCGGGCCGTGGCGCAGGTAGGAGACGTTGTCGTCGACGTCGTCGAACAGCTCGTCCTCGACCCAGGTGGCGGTGCCCTCCATCAGCCAGGCGTCCTCGAAGAGGTCGTAGGCGAACTGGACGGCGTGGAAGTACTCGTGGGCGACGGTGACGTCCAGGTTCTGCTGGGGGGTGTTGTTGGGGTACTGCTGGCTGACGTAGTCGTTGTCGAGCACGCAGTAGGCCCAGGTGCTGAACCGTGCCGAGCCACCGTCGTAGGGGCCCTCGGGGTCGGTGGTGCAGTAGCCGTAGATGCCCTTGTCGCCGATGTCGGCGAGGTAGATGTCGGTCTTGGCGTTGCCGCCGTCGTTGCGGGCCCGGCCGTCCCGCTTGGGCGCGCGGTAGCCCGCGGCGACGTAGGTGTCGTGGGCCCCGGAGACCGAGGCGAGGACCCGCTGGGCGAAGCGCTGCGTGGCGGCGTCGGTGGTGGAGTCGACCCGGTGGACGCACACGTCGGCGTTGCAGGTCGGGGCTGCCTCGCGGACCCGGTAGCGCACGCTGTAGGGCGAGCCGCTGTCGTCGGTGGGCCGCGCGAGGTAGTCGTCGGCGGTGGCGCGGTCCTGCCGGGACAGGTCGCTGCGCGCCGCCAGCAGGTCGCGCAGCGCCAGGGTGACGTCACGGTCGTCAGCGACCGGGGCCCCCGGCTCGTCGGCCGGTCCGCCGACACCCTCGGCGAACAGCTCCTCGACCTCGTCCAGCGCCTCCTCGGGCAGGGGAGGCCGCTCGCCCAGCACGACGTCGGACACCACCGGGACAGGGGCCGGGACCGGACCCGGGTCGGGATCGGCTGCGGCCGGCACCGCGGTGAGAGGGGCCAGGAGCAGCACGCTCAGCACACCGCCGAGAAGGGCAGTGGTGGCAGGACGACGCATGGGGGGCTCCCGGGGGTGGGCGGTGCGGGCTCCCGCAGCGTACGTGCCGCCCGCGACACCCCCGGAACCGCTCACCCGACCCCGGGGATCGCGTCCTACAGGCTGCGCAGGACGGCGGTGACCTTGCCCAGGATCGTGGCGTGGGTGCCGTCGATGGGGGAGTACGCGGCGTTGTGCGGCATCAGCCAGACCTGCCCGTCCTTGCGCTGGAAGGTCTTGACCGTGGCCTCGCCGTCGATCATCGCGGCCACGATGTCGCCGTTCTCGGCCGTCGGCTGCTGGCGGATGACCACGAAGTCACCGCTGCAGATGGCGGCGTCGATCATCGACTCGCCGCTGACCTCGAGCAGGAAGAGCTGGCCGTCGCCGACGATGCGGCGCGGCAGCGGGAAGATCTCCTCGATCCGCTCCTCGGCCAGGATCGGGCCACCAGCGGCGATCCGGCCGACGACCGGCACGTTGGCGGCCTGCGGGACGACGTCGCCGACGCCGGTCTCGTCGACGCTGGACTCCTCGCCACTGCCCAGGGAGCGGCGCGAGGCCATGTGCTCGGGCAGGAACACCTCGAGGGCGCGCGGGCGGTTGGGATCGCGCTTGAGGTAGCCCTTCTCCTGCAGCACGCGCAGCTGGTGGGAGACGCTCGAGGTGCTGGTGAGGCCGACGGCCTCGCCGATCTCGCGCATGCTCGGCGGGTAGCCGCGCGCCTCGAGACACTCCTTGATGTGCGTGAGGACGCGCTGCTGGCGCGGCGTCAGCCCGGTGGCGTCCGCCGGGCCGTCGGGCAGCTCGCTGACGTTCTTCTTGGGCATGCGGATGCACCTCTCCGGGGTCGGTGTGACAGGAGTGACGCTAGACCGTCGGGCACCCTCACTTCAAACACCTGTTCGAACCCGCGTGTCGCGGATGACCGGCCGGGGCTGTCGAACACCTGGTCAATCAAGGGTCTTGCGCTTGTTCGAACAGGTGATCTAGTCTCGCTCAGGTGTTCGATCGAACGTCTGATCGACCGGGTCCGACCGCCTCGTCACCGAGGGCTGTCGGCGCCGGCCTCTAGACATTGGTTCGTCCACCACCGACCCCGGTGGTCAGCACCGCATCCGGCACCGCTGACCGCCGCCTTCCCCAGGAGGTCACCATGAGCGCCACCCTGCAGTCCGCCCGCCCCACCACCACCGTGCGTCTGACGCGCCGGGGCCGGCTGGTCGTGCTCCTCCTCGCACTGATCCTCGTGCTGTCCGCCGGGATCTGGCTGGCGCAGGCCTCGACGGCCGACGGCGACGAGACTCCCGAGCCGACCCGCGTCGTCGTGGTCGGCCCGGGCGAGACCCTGTGGGGCCTGGCCCAGGAGACGGTGGTCGCGACCGGCGACGGCGACGTCGCCTCGGTCGTCACCGACATCCAGGACCTGAACGACCTCGACTCCGGCGCGCTGCAGGCCGGTCAGGAGCTGCGCGTCCCGCTCGGGTGACGTGTCGGCCACCACGCCGGCGCATCGACCCGCGCCGCTGGTGGGCACAAGGCTCGTCGACGACTCGACCCCGTCGACGAGCAGGGGAACGCTGAGGGGCGGGGTGGCCACGGCCGCCCCGCCCCTCACGCATTGCATCCCCGGTGGTCGAGGAGGGTCACCCCCGGTGGTCGAGAAGGGTCAGCCCCGGTGGTCGAGGAGGGTCACCCCCGGTGGTCGAGGAGTGAGCGAAGCGAGCGTCTCGAGACCAGGCCGACCAGACCAGCCAGCTCAGCGCACCCGGCGCCCGACGTACGCGTCCGACGTCGCCACGCTGTCGAAGCCGTCCACTCTCTGGGTGGGCGGTTCGGCCACGGGCGGCGTGGCCAGCAGTCGCAGGATCCGCGCGACCAGCATCAGTCCGGCGAACAGGCACGCCACCGCACCCAGCGACGCGAGCCCGAGGAACCACCACGCCACGCCGCGTCCACCGCGCGCCTCGGACCCGAAGTCGATGGCCGCGAAGACCAGGTAGCCCCACGCCACGACCAGCAGCGTGACCCCCAGTGACAGTCCCAGGAGGGTCGGAGAGATCCGTCGCTTGGGCCGGGGACCCCGTCGCGACCCGGCTCGCTTTCCGCCCATGAGGGTCATTGTGGCGGACGAGAGGGTGGTCACGTGGAGGAGTTGCCAGACATCGTCGGTCCGGATCCCGCCGTGGTCTTCTGCGGCCAGGCCGGCCAGGACAGTCCGAAGACCCGCGAGCACTACTACGCGACCCCTGGCAACTCCTTCTGGGAGTGCCTGCACCTCGCCGGGATGACGCCCACGCTGCTGCGTGCCGAGGACGACCACAGGCTGCCCGCGCTCGGCCTGGGGCTGACCGACCTGGTCGGCCGCCCGGCCCCGGACGGGACGCGCTACCGCGCCGACGTCGACGACCTCGTCGCGAAGGTCGAGCGGTGGGAGCCGGACTGGCTGGCCTTCACCGGCAAGGGCGCGGCCCAGCAGGCGGCGCGGGCGCTGGGCCGCAGGCCGCCCAAGCTGCTCGGCGCCACCGAGTGGTACGTCGGGCGCACCCAGGTGTTCGTGCTGCCCGGACCCAGCGGCGCCAACCGCCGTCGCGACTACGACGGCCGGCCCACCCGTGTGTCGTGGTGGCGCGAGCTGGCCGAGATGGCGGACCTCACCCTGGACTGAGGCGGACAACACCTATCGCCGGGTCGGGGGGTGAGGGTAGCCTTACCTCATGACCGGCGAGCTGTTGCGCAACCCCACCTCGACCTGGGCCGAGCAGGCCCGGACCGCGGTCGCGGGCGCGCGGACCGGCACCCTGCGCACCCGCAGCTGCCGTACGCCCTCCACCGAGACGCTGGTCTCGGTCGACGTGGCCGACGACGGTCGTGTGCGGGTCCTCCTCGCGGGGTCCTCGCCCGCTGTCCCGGCCCTGGCCGCCTGCCGCGTCGCGACCCTGACGCTGCCCGGGCCCGGTTCCCGGGTGGTCCGGCTGACCGGCTCCTTCACGATGGACCGCCCCGACGACACCGGGATGCGCTCCTACGTCCCGACGCTGCTCTCGATCCGCCTCGTCGAGCCCGGCCGCGACGACGTCGTGGTCCCGGTCGACGCCTTCCTCCGCTCCGAGCCCGACACCTTCGGCCACCACGCCGCCGCCGTGCTGCGCCACCTCGCGGCCGTGCACGGCGAGGACCTCCTGGCCGGTGCCCGCGCCCAGGGGTACGACGCCGCGGCCGTGGTCCCCCTCGTGGTCGACCGCGACGGAGTGGAGCTGGCGGTGCTGACCGCCGAGGGCGTCGACCGCTGGCACGTGCCGTTCGACGGCTGCGGTGCGGCGACCGGCGCCGACCTGCGCACCGTGCGCCTCCCGGTCGACTGCTCCTGCCCCGACCGGGTCTGACCTGCCGCGTCAGCTAGTGCAGGCAAGCCTTCCCTTTCTGGAACCAATCCAGAAAAGGTGTCAGAGTAGGGACATCCCCGATCGGAAGGACCGCCTCACCATGAGCGACACGATGCAGAGCACCGACCTGACCACCTCCGCGAGCGCCGGCGCGCACACCGCCCACCCGCCGTACCGCGCCTCGGAGACCCTCGGGGCCCACCTC
>JBBSKO010000023.1:0-16088 GCA_038256225.1 Propionibacteriales bacterium
CATCCGGGTCATCAGGAACAGGAAGATGCCCACGATCAGCAGGATCGGCAGGAACGCGCCGAGGAGCTGGCCGAGGAAGCTCGGCTGGGGGTTCTCGGAGTTCGACTCGCTGATCGTGCCCTCGGCGACCTGCTCGTCGACGGCGTCGACGATGCCCTCGACCTGGCCGAGCACGTAGAAGGACTGCACCTGCTCGCCCTCGTCGCGCACGCCGTCGTCGAGCGTGGCCTGGATGGCCTGCTCACCGTCGATGAAGGTGATCTCGTCGACCTGGCCCTCGGCGATGTACGACTCCATCTGCGAGGTCGGGACCTCGTCGTACCCGCCATCGGGGACGAGGAAGTTGAGGGCGACCAGGACCGCCACGACGGCGACCACGATCCAGACCCAGGGACCCTTGAGCGCTTTCTTCACGGACTTCTCTCGACCTCAGGGATGGGCGCCGATCCCTGCCCCGGCGGGTGAGGCCGGTCCGGGCCGGCGCACGGTGGACTGACTTCCGACGTTACACGTGGACGGCAACGCCGCCGGGCGGCACGGTGGTGGGCGTCCGGTCGGGCTCAGGAGTAGACGTGCGGCGCCAGCGTGGCGATGTCGCGCAGGTTGCGGTACCGCTCGCGGTAGTCCAGGCCGTACCCGACGACGAACTCGTTGGGGATGTCCCAGCCGACGTACTTGACGTCGACCGGCATCTGGAGGGCCTCGGGCTTGCGCAGCAGGGTGGCGATCTGGACGCTGGCGGGGTTGCGCGAGGAGAGGTTCGCGGTCAGCCAGGACAGGGTCAGCCCGGTGTCGATGATCTCGTCGACGACCAGCACGTGCCGCCCGGAGATGTCGCTGTCGAGGTCCTTGAGGATGCGCACCACGCCGCTGGACTTGGTGCCGGAGCCGTAGGAGGACACCGCCATCCAGTCCATCTCGACGTGCCGGCCGAAGGCCCGCGCGAGGTCGGCCATCACCATCACCGCGCCCCGCAGGATGCCCACGATGACCAGGTCGTGGCCCTCGTAGTCCTCCTCGATCTGGGCGGCCATCTCGGCCAGCCGCTCCCGGATCTGGGCCTCGGTGAACAGGACGTTGACCAGGTCCTGCTCCACGTGTGACGCGTCCATGGCGCGAAGCCTGCCACAGGCTGCGGTCAGCGGCCGCCGCCGCCCTTGCCCGTCCTCGGGGCCCGGTCGACCTTCACCACGGCGCGGGCCGAGGCGGCCGCGACGAGCCGGGACCCGGCGTAGCGGACCGCGAGGGTGTGCCTGCCGGGCCTCAGCGCGGGCAGCGGGAAGGCGACGCGGCCGTCCGACCTGCGGGTGAGCACCTGCCAGCCCCGGGCCCGCCCGTCGACGCTCACGGCGACCGCGCCGGTCACGAAGCCCAGCCCGGGGACGAGGGCCGCCGTCACGGCACCGGCGGCGAGGAGGGCGAGCGGGGAGCGGCGACGGGTCATGGGGGGCCTCGGAGGGTGCGCACGGCGGTCGGCGGAGCGGGAGGCCCGGTCCCTCGGGGGGAGTGGGACCGGGCGTCTCCCGCAGGGGGTGTCTCGGCCGTCCGACCGGCGCTCTTGAAGTGTCGGGGCCCGGGCATGCCCACGGCGTGGGTCCCGGGCTAGCCCGGGACCACCGTGGCGGTGAAGCGGAGCGTGCCGGCCGCCAGCGACCCGGTGACGTGGCCCGGCAGCTGCACCTGGCCGCGCAGCCGGCCGTCGACGAGCCGGTCCAGCGCGGTGACGTGGACGTGGAAGAGCTCGGCGCCCGGTGCGCCCGCCCGCAGGGCGGCCGCGCGCAGGACGCGGGTGCGCACCGCCGCGGGCAGAGCGGTGAGCGGGGCCAGGTCGAGCGCCCCGTCGCCGGTCGAGGCCGCGGCCAGGGCGTCCTCGGCCCAGGCGTCGAGCGCCTCGGAGTCGGCCCGCAGCTGCCCGGCGGTGCGGGCCAGGGTCTCGGCGACGCCGGGGCCGAGCTCCTCCTCCAGCACCGGCAGCACCCGCCGGCGGACCCGGACCCGGGTGAACCGGGGGTCCTCGTTGTGCGGGTCGTCCCACGCGGTGAGGCCCTCAGCGGCGCAGTAGGCCACGGTCTCGGCGCGGCGGACGTCGAGCAGGGGGCGCAGGAACGGCCCGAACCCGGGCCGCATCCCGGCCACGGAGCGACCGCCCGAGCCGCGGGCCAGCCCGAGCAGCACGGTCTCGGCCTGGTCGTCGAGGGTGTGGCCGAGCAGGACCGCCGCGGCGTCGAGGCTGGCCGCGACCTGCTCCAGCACGGCGTACCGCGCCTCCCGGGCCGCGGCCTCGGGCCCGCGGCCGGCGGCGGTCACCTCGACCCGCGCGGTGAGGGTCTCGTCGGCGCCGGCCTCCGCCATCTGGGCGACGACGCGCGCGGCGTGCTCGGCGGAGCCGTCCTGGAGCCCGTGGTCAACGGTGGCGCCGACCACCCGGGGCGTCGGGGCGCCGGCGCGGCCGGCGCGAGCGACCTCGGCGACGGTCGCGGCCAGCAGCGCCAGGGAGTCCGCCCCGCCGGAGCAGGCGACGACCACCGGGCCGGTGGCGCGGGGGTCGAGGCCGGCCAGGGCGTCGCGGACGCCGCGACGGACCGCGACGACGGCGTGGTCGTGGCTCATCGGGGGCGGGCCCGTCTCAGAGGACCCGGCGGATCCACGCCCCGTGGTCGAGCAGCTCGGCCTTGGTGGGCAGGTGCTCGGGACGCTCCCAGACGGCGTTGAACCTCTCCATGCCGACGGTGTCGACGACCCCGCGGACGAAGGCGGCCCCGTCGCGGTACTGCGCCATCTTCGCGTCGAGCCCGAGCAGCCGGCGCAGCACCCGGTCCAGCGTGCCGACGCCCTGGCGGCGCCGGTCGAAGGAAGCGCGGATGCGACGTACCGACGGGATGACCTGCGGCCCGACGCCGTCCATCACCACGTCGGCGTGACCCTCGAGCAGCGACATCATCCCGGTGACCCGGTCGAGCACGGCCTTCTGCTCGGGGCTGCCGAGCAGGTCGAGCAGCCCGCCCTGACCCACGCCGTCGCGGCGGACGGCGCGGACGGTCTCGGTGAGCCGCCGGAGGGTCTCGTCGATCGCGGCGTCGGGGCGGACCGTCGCCGAGAGGTTCTCGATCTCGGAGAAGAGGTGCTCCCGCATCCACGGCACGGCGGTGAACTGCACGCGGTGGGTCTCCTCGTGCAGGCAGACCCAGAGCCGGAAGTCCGTCGGGTCGACGCCGAGCTCGTCCTCGACGGCGACCACGTTGGGCGCCACCAGCAGCAGGCGCCCGGCCGGGTCGGCGAACGGGTCGAACTGGCCCAGCACCTTGCCGGCCAGGAAGCCGAGCAGCCCGCCGACCTCGGCCCCGGTGATCCGGGAGCCGACCGCGCGGGCGAGGCCGCTCGGGGGCTTGGCGCTGGTGATCCGGTCCGCGAGGGGGTCGATGATCCGGCGGAACCCGTCGGCGTTGGCCTGGATCCAGCCCGGCCGGTCGACGACGAGGACGGGTGCGCCGTGGTCGGCGGCCTCCAGGCCGGTGAAGTCGCGCACCAGCCCGGTCGAGCGCTCCGCGTCGGCGCGCAGCTCGGCGACCGCCGCGACGGCACGGTCCCGCGGCACCCGCGGCCCCTCCCCGGCGAGCCGCGACGCCAGCGAGACGGCGAGGTCCCAGTCGATCATCGACGGACCGGTGGAGGGCGGGCCGGTCGTGGCAGGGGAGCTCATGTCCTGCAATCTAACCCGGCCCCTCCGCCGAGATGACCCTCCCGGACAGCCGAGATGACGCTCGCGGCGCATCGAGGTGACGGTTGCGGACACCCGCGTGGGCCGTTCGACCGCCTCAGCGCGTGCAGCGGCAGCCGGCCAGGGCCGCGGCGGCCCGGTCCATCGCCTGCAGGGCCAGCGAGGTGCGCGGGAGACGGATCCGGTCGGCCAGCAGCGCGAAGGCGACCGGACGGCCGTCCGCGCCGACGGCCAGGCCGGCGAGGCCGAAGACGTTGGACAGGGTGCCGGTCTTGGCCCGGACCCGCCCGGGTGCCCGCGGGTCGCCGGTGTCGAAGCGGTCGGCGAGCGACCCGTCGAACCCCGCGACGGGCAGGCCCGTGACGACCGGCCGCAGGTCGGGCCGGTCCTCGGAGGCGGCCAGCTGCAGGACGTCGACCAGGAGGTCGGGGTCCAGCAGGTTCTCCCGCGACAGCCCGCTGCCGTCCCAGAGCACGGACGGCGCGGCCAGGTCGACCCCGGCGGCGGCCAGCTCCTCCCGGACGCCGGCCCGACCGCCGTCGAAGGAGCCGGCGCGCCCGGTCGCCAGGCCGACGTGGCGCAGCAGGACCTCGGCGCCCTCGTTGTCGCTGACCCGCAGCACCTGCTCGACGACCGCGGCGAGCGGCGCGGACTCCACCGAGGCGAGGTCACGGGCCGCGGCGGGCGCGGTCACCGGCGCCGGTGCCCCCCGGACCCGGATCCCCTCCCCGCGCAGGGCGGCGGCGTACGCGTCCGCGGCCGACCGCGGCGGGTCCGCCACCCGGAGGCCGCTCCCGTCGACACCCTGGTCCACCCACAGCGCGTGGATCGGCGTCACCACGTCGGGGAGGTAGGTGGCGGGCCACCGCGGGCTGACCGCGGGGCCGCTGAACAGCGTGTCGTCGTACCCGACCCGTACGGCCCGCACGCCGTCGGCGCGCAGGGCCCGGGCGCTCTGCCGGGCGAGGTCGGCGACATCGGCGACCGGCGGGTACGCGTCCTCGCCGCCCTCGGGCGGCGAGGCGGCCAGGAACGGGTCGCCGCCGCCGACCAGCACGACGCGACCGGGGCGGTCGGCCACGACCCGGGTGGTGAAGGTGTCCTCGGGCTCCAGGGCGAGCAGGGCTGCGGCCGCGGTGACCACCTTGGTCGTCGACGCCGGGACGGCGACCCGCCCGGGACCCGTACCGCCGAGCTCCCAGCGGGGGCCCCCGTCGATCCCGGCGACCGACGCGACCACGTGCCGCCCGAGGTCGGGGTCGGCCAGGGGGCCGGCCAGCGCCCGGCGTACGGCCTCCGGTGCGACCGGCGCGGTGGGCGCGGCGTCGACCACCGCGGGCGCGGGCCGGGCCTGCGGGAGGTCGAGACCGGGGGGCGGGGCGATCCCGGCAGGACCGGCGGGCGGGCGGGGCGGGCGCTGCAGCGCGAGGTCGGTGGTCACCGCGAGGACCACCGCGAGCACGGCGACCAGCAGGACCACCAGGGCGCCCCGGCCCCGACGCCGCCCGGTCTGCTCGCTCACCGCTCCATCATGGCGTGCGGACGGCGGGTTCCGGGCGGGCGCCCCGGGCCCGGCCCCGGCCTGGCAGGATGAGCGCGCCACGGCCGCGGCGGTCGCGGCAGGCGAGAGAGGTGGACAGGTGCTCGAGTTCGACGTGCTCATTGAGATCCCCAAGGGCGAGCGCAACAAGTACGAGGTCGACCACGAGTCCGGGCGCATGCGCCTGGACCGGATGCTCTTCACCTCGACGCAGTACCCCACCGACTACGGGTTCATCGAGGGCACCCTCGGCCAGGACGGCGACCCCCTCGACGCCATGGTGCTGCTGCAGGCGCCGACCTTCCCGGGCTGCCTGATCAAGTGCCGCGCGATCGGGATGTTCCGGATGACAGACGAGGCCGGCGGCGACGACAAGGTGCTGTGCGTGCCGTCCACCGACCCGCGCGCCGAGCACATCCGCGACATCAACCACGTGCCGAAGTTCGACCGGCTCGAGATCCAGCACTTCTTCGAGGTCTACAAGGACCTGGAGCCGGGCAAGTCCGTCGAGGGCGCCGACTGGGTCGGGCGCACCGAGGCCGAGGCCGAGGTCAAGGCGTCGTTCAAGCGCCAGATCGACGAGGGCGGTCACTGACCCTCCGGGGGCTGCGCGGCGCGCCGGAATCGTCATCTCGACGCGCCGCGAGCGTCATCTCGGCTGTCCGGAAGCGTCGTCTCGGCGGGCGCGGACGTAGCCCAGCGCGCCGGTGACCTGCAGGTCGACGTCGACCATCCCGTGGGCGGCGAGCAGCTCACGGACCTGGGCCGCGGTCACACCGGGGCCCAGGACCCCGCCGAGCCGCCCGCCGACGCGCATCGGCCACCAGCGCGGGCCGGCGTCCTCCAGCACGGTGCTACCGGTGAGCACGCCGCCCGGGCGCAGCACGCGGGCCATCTCGGCCACCGCGGCGGACGGGTCGGGGAAGCAGTGCAGCCCGGTCAGGGTCAGCACCCGGTCGACGTGGGCGTCGGGGTACGGCAGCGCGCCGACGTCGGCGCGCACCGTCGTCACCTGGTCGCCCAGCCCGCGGGCGTGCGCGGCCTCCCGGGTCCGCCGCAGCATCGCCTCGCTCACGTC
Source organism: Propionibacteriales bacterium (assembly GCA_038256225.1). Classification (GTDB taxonomy): domain Bacteria; phylum Actinomycetota; class Actinomycetes; order Propionibacteriales; family Nocardioidaceae; genus Nocardioides. Next base: position 6,337 of record JBBSKO010000023.1, read on the forward strand.
GACCGCGAGGTAGTCCAGGCCCTGGCCGGGCCGGACGCCCCGCAGCCCCACACCCCCGCCGCACGGCACGTCCAGCACGCGCGTGCCCGCGGGCAGGCCGCTGAGCTCGTACGTCGCCTCGTGCAGCAGCCGCAGCGGCGACCCCAGGCCGGCCCGGAACGCCGCTCCCCCGACCACCGGGTGCTCGACCATCCAGTCGTACACGTGCGCCCACAGCGGGTCCTCGGACCACCCGCCCACGAGCCTCACGACGACCCGCCGCCTAGCCGGTCTCGCCGGACGCCGTATGCGTCGCGTTGGCGTAGGCGTCGACCAGCGCGGGGGCGCGGAGCATCTCCGGAGGCACGCCGAACCCGTCGACGTAGGCCTCGGCCAACGGACGCACCCGGCGGCACAGCGCGTTCACCTCGCGGCTGATCGCCTTCGACCGCGGCACCGAGAGCCGGCCGTGCTCCATGAACCAGGCCCGGTCGTCCTCGATCGTGCAGAGCGCGTGCAGGTCGCACAGCAGCTGCAGGGCGTCGCGCAGCTCGCCCTCGGGCAGCCCGCGGACCTTGCCCACGAACGCCTCGAGCACGATCCGCTGGACGTGGGAGCGCGCCGCGGCGATGACGTGGTCCTGCACCTCGGAGAAGACCGCCCCGGGGTTGCCGCCGGCGTCGATGCCACGCTTGAGCCGGCGGGCCACGCCCCCGACCTGGTGCTCCTCGCGGAAGCGCAGCATCGTCAGGTGGTAGTCGGTGTCGCGGACGCCCTCCACGCCCTCGTCGTCGCCGCCGGGCAGGACGCCCCGCAGCCGCTCGAGGAGCTTGTGCACGCTGGTGCGCTCCACCACGGTGTCGACGGCCATCCCGGCCACGAAGCGGGCCATGCCGAGGGAGTCGAGGTCCTCGAACTCCTCCGCGTAGTCGGTCAGCAGTCCCTTCGCGACCAGCTGCAGCAGCACGTGGTTGTCGCCCTCGAAGGTGGTGAAGACGTCCGTGTCGGCCTTGAGCGCCGGGAACCGGTTGACGGCGAGGTACCCCGCACCGCCGCAGGCCTCCCGGCACTCCTGGATCGTGTCGGTCGCGTGCCAGGTGCCGAGCGCCTTGATCCCGGCGGCCATCGTCTCGAGCTCGCGGCGACGGGTGTCGTCCTCGACCTGGTCGGTCAGCACGGTGTGCAGCTCGGCGGCCAGCGCCTCCTGGGCGAAGTGCATCGCGTAGCCGCGCGCCAGGCGCGGGAAGAGTCGGCGCTGGTGCATGCCGTAGTCCAGGACCAGCTGCTCCTCGTCCTTCGACGCCGCCTCGAACTGGCGGCGGCGCAGGCCGTACTTCACCGCGACCGCGAGGGCGACCTTGGCGGCGTTGATCCCGGCGCCGCCGACGCACACGCGACCGGTGATCAGGGTGCCGAGCATCGTGAAGAAGCGGCGGTTGGGGTTCTCGATGGGGCTGGAGTACACGCCGTCGGCGCTGACCGAGGCGAAGCGGTCCAGCAGCGCCTCGCGCGGCACCCGGACCCGGTCGAACCACAGCCGGCCGTTGTCGACGCCGTTCAGGCCCATCTTCAGGCCGTCGTCCTCGATCCGGACACCCGCGCAGGCCTCGCCGCGGGAGCGGATCGGCACCACGAAGGCGTGCACGCCGTGGCCCTCGCCGCCGACGTGCAGCTGGGCGAAGACGACGGCGACCTCGCCGTGCTGCGCGGCGTTGCCGATGTAGTCCTTGCCGCCCTGCTCGGTCGGCGTGTGCAGGACGAACTCCTCGGTGTCCGCGTCGTAGGTCGCGGTCGTGTCCAGGGCCTGCACGTTGGAGCCGTGCCCGGTCTCGCTCATCGCGAAGCAGCCGAGCAGCTCGCCCTTGATGAGGGGACGCAGGTACGCGTCGTGGTGCCGCCGGGTGCCGAGCTGCTGGATCGCGCCCCCGAAGAGCCCGAACTGGACGCCGGTCTTGACCAGCACGGACAGGTCGCCCAGCGCCAGGGTCTCGAACGCGGCCACGGACGCGCCGATGTCGCCGCCCCCGCCGTACTCCTCGGGGAAGCCCATCCCGGTCTGACCGGTGGCGGCCATCTCGAGCACGATCTCCTTGACCCGCTCGCGGTAGTCCGCGCGGCTCATCGTCTCGGCGTCCTCGAGCACGGAGGCGTACTCGGCGAGGTTGGAGCGCACCAGGGTGCGCACCTCGGCGTAGCGCCCGTCGAGCAGGCGGGTCATCGCCGCGGGGTCGAAGCCCCCCGTCGCCGGGGTGCCCCCGGGGGCGTGCGTGGCGTCAGTGACGCCGTCGACCTCGGGGGTCGCGGTGCGCGACGTGGCGGTGTCAGTGGACATATGTTCACAGTACCGGCGGTCGGCGCTCCGCGGGAGGTCTCGTCAGGGGCCGTACGCCCGGCTCACGGCCGCGCGTAGAAGTCCGGCAGCCGCCAGTAGTAGATCGACTCCTCCACGACCGGGCGACCGGTGCGGGGGGCGTGGATGATCATGTCGTTCCCGGCGTAGAGCGCCACGTGGAAGATCGAGCCGGGGTCGGAGGAGTCGCCCCAGAAGACGAGGTCACCGGGCTGCAGGTCGGCGGCGGCGACCGGCGTCGAGGCGTCGTACTGCGCGACCGAGTAGTGCGGCAGGGACGTCCCGCCGGCGGCCCAGGCACCCATCGTCAGGCCCGAGCAGTCCCAGGAGTCGGGCCCGTCGGCGGCCCAGACGTACGGCTCGCCGAGCTGCTGGCGGGCGAAGGCGACGGCTGCGGCGCCCCCGGTGACGGACGGGACCGAGGCCGGGGCGGCCGGGGCTGGCGCGGCCGCGGCGGCGGGGGCGGCGGGCATGACGGGCAGCGGCGCGGGGGCCGGCGGGACGTCGGGGATCGCGGGCAGGTCGGAGAGGTCGAGCACGTCGGGCGTCGCGGGCGGGACCGGCGCGGGTGCGCGGTCAGCGGCGGCGTCGAGGCCCTGGTCCGCCGGACCCGACGTGCCGGACGGGCCTGCCTGGTCGATCTGCGTCGCCGCCTGGGCGGCGACCTCCGCCTGGGTGCGGGCTGCGGCGCGCGCCTCGAGCCCGGCCTGGCGGCGGGCGGCGAGCGCGGTGGTGACGCCCTGCAGCGCCGCGGCGCGGGCGACCAGCGCGTCGCGCTGGTCGGCGACCAGCGCGGCCTGGCTCGCCGAGGAGCGGGCCAGGGCGGCGGCGAGGTCGCGGGCCTGCTCGGCCTCGACCGCGGCGGCGTCGGCGGCCAGCCGGTCGGCCACCGCGGTGGTGCGCTCGGCGGAGGCGCTGCGCGCAGCCCCCTCGGCCTCGCGGGTGCGCTCGTCCAGGGCCTCGGTGGCCATCCGCAGCGCGCTGGTGCGGTCGACCACGGAGCCGATGCCGTCGGCGCGGGTCAGCGACGACAGCGCGGTCATCGTGGGGGCCTCCTCGTAGCCGGTCAGCACGGCGTCGGCGTAGGCCTCCTGCAGGTCGACGGCCTCGTCCGCAGCGTCGGCGGCGAGCACCTCGCGACGGTCGGCGGCCCCGTCGGCCTGCTCGGCGCGCCAGCGGGCGCCGTTGTAGGCCTCCGCCGCCCGGGCGGCCCGCTCGGCGGACTCCTGGACCTCGAGCTCGGCGGCGGCGAGCTGCGCCCGGACGGTCGCCAGGTCCATCTCGGCGACGTCGGCCTCGCCGGCCGCGGCGTCGATCTCGGCGCGGCTGGGGACAGGGACCGGCGCCGGGTCGGCCTGGGCAGCCGGGACGCCGAGCACGCCGGACAGCACGGTGAGGGCGATCAGAGAGGGGGCGAGGCGACGGACCGTTCCGCGGGGGCGGTGCACGTGAGGGACTCCTGGCTGACGACGGACACGGGAGCGCTCACGCGGTGGGTTCCCATGCGGCACTCGCGTCACGCTAGTGCTCACGAGTCACAAAAGAAACATCTTCACCAAGAAATCCGGATCTGCGCGGCGTGTCGACTTGCGAACTACAGCCATGCAATTCCCGCGTACGGGCCGTGGGCGCGACGACGGCGCGCCCCCGGGGTCGGGGACGCGCCGTCGTGGAGGCACCTCAGCGGTCGACCGGGACCTTGTCCGTCGTGGTGGTCGGGTGGGAGCGCAGGCTGCCGCGCTCGAACTTCTGGCCGCTGGCCAGTCCCCCGATGTAGAAGGCGATGAACGCGATGAAGATGCCGGCGACGTCGTCGAGGATGTAGTGCCACCCGAAGTACAGCGTGGCGACGACGGTGATGCCGAAGTTGGCCCAGAAGACGATCTTCAGCGTCCGCGACTGCAGGGTGAACTGGACCATCAGCGCCACCAGCAGCGTGATCGCGGTGTGCAGGCTGGCGAAGCCGGCCACCGAGTTCACCAGCCCCTCGGCGCCGTCGAGCTGGCTCAGCACCGTCGCGCGCGAGTTCGACAGTGAGTCCATCAGGTCACCGCTGGGCGTCCGTGCGTCGACGACGTCCTGGTACTTCGAGGCGTACTCGAAGCCCGGGCCGAGCGTGGGCAGCATGTAGTAGGACGCCGTGCCGAGCGTCCACGCGATGCACTGCGACGTGGCGAACCAGTAGCCGTAGGACAGGTTCTTGGGGAAGACCAGCCAGGCGGTCAGCGCGATCGGCACCAGGGGCAGGAACCACAGGTAGATGTAGGACAGCACGTGCGCCGAAGCCCCGGTGCCGAGCGCCGCGTGCAGGACGTCGGAGGGGTCGCCACCGAACATCAGCACCCGGTCGACCAGGTGGAGCTCGCGGTCGTACTTGGTGTCGATGACCTCGGGCAGCACCGACTTGAGGTTCCGGTAGCTGACGTAGGTGATGTAGAAGGAGAAGACGCCCAGCGCGACCAGCGTCAGCCGGTCGCGGTCCCAGTGCGTGCGCAGCCGCTCCCGCACGATCCCCGGCATCGCCTTGGGGTTGCCCCGGGAGAACCACAGCGTGCGGGGCAGCAGGTCCAGGAGCAGCGCGCCCAGCAGCAGCAGCGGCAGCCGCAGCCACGTCGGGCCGAGGAAGCTGCCCTCCGGGTCCAGCAGCGGGCGGTCGTAGAGGTACGAGACCACGAACGCGAGCACGCCCATGGTCGCGGCGATGCCCACGAGAAGGGTCCAGGCTCGGCGATGCACGGGCGTCAGTCTAGGTGGGGCGTTCACAGCCCGTTCACACGACGGCGAGGCGGTCCGGGTCGACCGTGACCTGGGCCTCGTCCCCGACGGCGAGCCCGACCGGCGGTCCGGACGACCCGGCGACGGCGTCGACCTCCCCCACGCCGGGCACGTCGAGCACCAGCCGGACCTGGTCGGGCGTGGCCCGCCAGGACACGACCCGACCTGACAGGCCACCCGTCCCGGGGTGCTCCGCGAGCACCAGCGCCGAGCGTCGCAGCGCCACCGCGGACGCCGGGCCGAGGCCGGCCGCGGCCAGCACCGGGGTCGCCGCGTCGCGCTCGAGCACCCGGGCGTAGCCGAGGAACAGCGCCGTGGCCGCGTCGTGCGGGTGCCGCCAGACCTCCGCGGTCGCGCCCTGCTGCACGACGACACCGTCGCGCATCACCGCGAGCCGATCGGCTACGGCGTACGCCTCCTCGTGGTCGTGCGTCACGAGCACGGTCGTCGTGCCGGCGGCGCGCAGGATGTCGCGCAGGTCGGCGGCGAGCCGCTCGCGCAGACCGGCGTCGAGGGCGGACAGCGGCTCGTCGAGCAGCAGCAGCCGCGGGTCGGCGGCCAGCGACCGCGCGAGCGCCACCCGCTGCCGCTCGCCGCCGGACAGGGTCGTCGGCAGGCGGTCGGCGTACCCCTGGAGACCGACCAGGTCGAGCAGCTCGGCGGTGCGGTGGCGCCGTGCGGCGACCGGGGTGCGGCGCAGCCGCAGCGGGTACGCCACGTTGCGCCCGACGGTCATCTGCGGGAACAGCTGCCCGTCCTGGAACATCAGCGCGAATCCGCGCCGGTGGGTGGGGACCCGGGTCAGGTCCTCGACCTCCGCCCCCTCCCCCGCGAGCCAGCCGATCGTCCCGGCGTCGGGCGGCTCCAGGCCGGCGACGGCGCGCAGCAGGGTCGACTTCCCGCAGCCGGACGGACCGAGGACGGCCAGGGTCGACCCGGCGGGCACCTCGAGGCTGGCGGCCCGGACGGCCGGCGCGCCGTCGTACGACACGGACAGGTCGCGCACGCGGAGTGTCATGTCCCCCTCACCAGGCCCCGAGCGACGGCACGCGCAGCCGCTCCACGGCCAGCATGACGCCGGCGGTGGTGGCGGCCAGGACCACCGACGCCGCCAGGGCCATGCCGTAGTTGAGCTCGCCGGGATTGCCGAGCAGACGGAAGATGACCACCGGCACGGTCGGGTGGTCGGGACGGGCCAGGAACGAGGTCGCGCCGAACTCCCCCAGCGAGACCGCGAAGGCGAACCCGGCGGCCCCCACCAGGGGCTTCCAGAGCACCGGCAGGTCCACGGCCAGCAGCGCGCGGGCGGGCGTGGCACCGAGCGACGCCGCGGCCTGGCGGAGCCGCTCGTCGACCGAGGCCAGCACCGGGACCAGGGTGCGGACCACCAGCGGCAGCGCGACCAGGGCCTGGGCGACCGGAACCAGCAGCGGGTTGTCGCGCAGCTCCAGCGGCGGCCGGCCGAGGGTGACCAGGAAGCCGAAGCCGAGGGTCACCGCGGAGACGCCGAGCGGCAGCATGAAGAGGCCGTCCAGCAGCGAGCGGACCCGCCGCTCGGCCCGGGAGCGGGAGCGCCGGGTGACCACGGCGGCCACCAGCAGGCCGAGCAGCACCGACATCCAGGTCGCGTCGACCGCGGTGCGCAGGGAGTTGAGCAGCGCGTCCGTCACCGGCACCAGCAGCGCCTGCCCGCCCGCGCCGTCACCGGGCTCGGCGCCCAGGGCGCGGTACGACGCGAGGCTCCACGCCTCGTCCACCCGCAGCGACCCGACGACCAGTGCCGCGATCGGCGCGGCCACGGCGAGCAGCACCAGCGCGGTGAGCACGACCGGGACGAGGTCACCGCGGGCCGGACGGCGCGGCGCGGCGACCACCCGGGAACGGGTCGGGTCGGCGGTGGTCCGCAACCGGGCCGAGACCAGCAGCAGGGCGACCACCGCGAGCAGCTGCACCAGGGAGAGCGCGGCGGCCGCCTGGAGGTCGAGCAGGTTGGCGGTGAGGAGGTAGATCTCGGTCTCCACCGAGGCGTACCGGACGCCACCGATGACCAGCACGACGCCGAAGGCGGTGGCGCAGAAGAGGAAGACGACGCTGGCCGCCGAGACCACGGCCGGGCGCAGCGCCGGGACCGTGACGGTCCACCAGACCTGCCACGGGCCCGCACCCAGCGCGGCGGCGGCCTCCGCGGGGCGCCGGTCCAGACCCTCCCAGGTGGCGCCGACGCTGCGCACGACCACCGCGACGTTGAAGAAGACCAGGCCGGCGACGATCGCGGCCGGGGTGCCGGCCAGCCCGAGCCCGGCCAGCGGGCCCCCGTCGCGCAGCAGCAGGTCGAAGGCGACCCCCACCACGACCGTCGGCAGCACGAACGGCACCAGCAGCGCGGCCCGCACCAGTCCCCGCCCGGGGAAGCGCAGCCGGTGCAGGACGTAGGCCGCGGGCAGCCCGAGCACGACCGCGACCACGGTGCCCATCGTCGCGGTCCACAGCGTGAACCAGACGACCCGGCCGGTCCGCGGCCGCATGAGCACCTCGAGCACGGCGCCGGGGTCGAGCACCCCGTCGGGGCGCAGGCCACGGTCGACCATGCCGGCCACGGGGAGCAGGAAGAACAGCCCGAGGACGGCCAGCGGCAGCGCCGCCAGCGCCGCCGTCGTGGCGAGGCGGCGGGTGGTGGTCGAGGTCGCGGACGTCACCGGCTGGTCGTCAGCGGCTGGTGACGTCGGCCCACTCGCGCAGCCAGGTGTCGCGGTTCGCGGCGATCTCGGCCGGGTCCACGGCGTACGGGTCGGTGGGCCGCTCGGCGAAGCGGGCCCAGTCCGCCGGGAGCGGGGTGTCCTCGACGACGGGGAAGACGTACATGCTCTCCGGCAGCGCCTCCTGCACCTCCGGTGAGAGCAGGTACTCGACGAGCGCCGCGCCGCCCTCGGGGTTCTCGGCACCGGCGAGCACGCCGGCGTACTCGACCTGCTGGTAGCAGGTGTCGAGCAGTGCGCTGGTGGTGCTCCGGCCGCCGTCGACGGTGAAGGCCGGCGAGGAGTCGTAGGACACGACGACCGGGCGGTCCCCGTCGCCGCCGCCCTGGGTGAAGCGGGACTGGTAGGCCTGCTCCCAGCCCGCGGTGATCTCGGCGCCGTTGTCGACCAGCGCCTCCCAGTAGGTCGGCCAGTCGTCGCCGTACTCGTCGATCGTGGCCAGCAGGAACGCCAGGCCGGGCGAGCTGGTGGTGGCCGCGGGCAGGGCGAGCAGGTCGGCGTACGCCGGGTCGACGAGGTCGTCGAGGGAGGCCGGGGGCTCGAGGTCACGCTCGGCGAACCAGGTGTCGTCGACGTTGACGCAGACGTTGCCGTCGTCGACGGGCGTCAGCAGGCCCTCGTCGTCACCGGGCAGCAGGTCGCCCTCGACGCCTGCGGGCAGGTCGTCGGGCAGGGCCGGGACGAAGACGTCCCCCTCCAGCGCGCGCGAGGCGAAGGTGTTGTCGACGCCGAACGCGACGTCGCCCGGGGGCGTACCGGCGGCAAGGACGAGCTGGTTGGTCATCGAGCCGGCGTCGCCGAGCGGGCGCTGCTCGAGGTCGTAGCCGGTCTCCTCGGTGAAGCCGCGCAGGACCTTCCCCGGCAGCACGAACGAGTCGTGGGTGACCAGGGTGACCGTCCCGCCGGCGCCGCCGGCGGCGCCGGTGGGCGCGCCGGACGCCTCCTCCTCGTCACCGCCTCCGACGAGGCTGCAGGACGTGGTCAGCAGCAGCACGGCGGCTCCGACCCCCGCCAGCAGTGGTCGCGAGGCACCTCGGGTGCGTGCGGGCAGGAACATGATGACTCCCTTCGCCGGTACTAGCCGGAGCAGGTTCTAGGGTCTGCGGCTGGTCCGCACTCTCAGCACGCTGCGCGTGCTCCCCTGTCGTGACGCCCACCATACGGGCCGGTCCGCGAGAGTGCGCGTGGGAGGCTTCGGCGGTGACCCCGAGCCTGCGCCACCAGCTCCTCGCCACCCTCGTACCCCGGTTGCGGGGATCCGGTGACCTCGACGTCTCGGGCGGGGTCGCAGCCGCCGCCACGGCCGAGCACGACCGCGTCGCCCGCCGTCAGGAGGGCCTCGACCGGTCGCTGCCGACGGGCCTGGTGCCCGACCTCGGACGGCGTTGGGTCGTGCGCCGCGAGCTCCTGGCCGGAGCGGACGGGGACTTCCCGGTCTGGGTCCTGGAGCCGCGGACGGGCGAGGTCACGTCGACCGTCTACCACCTGCACGGGGGCGGGTTCGTGTCGCCGGCCGACTCCGCGCACGTGCGGTGGGCCACGAAGGTCGCCGGGCCGCTGGGGGCGCGGGTGGTGCTGCCGGACTACCCGCTGGCGCCCGCGCACGACTGGCGGTCCTCCCGCGCGGCGCTGGTCGACGACGTCGCGCGGTACGCCGACCTCGGGCGGGTGGTCCTGACCGGCGACTCCGCCGGGGGCAGCATCGCGCTGGCCGTCGCCCAGGAGCTCCGCGACCGCGGCGGACCGGCGCCCTCGCGGATGGTGCTCGTCTCGCCCTGGGTCGACCTCAGCGAGTCGACGCCGCAGACCGCCGCCCTCGACGGCACGGACCCCTGGCTGCACCTGTCGAAGCTCCGGCTCTACGCCTCCTGGTGGGCCGGCTCCGACGACCC
>JBBSKO010000024.1:0-15968 GCA_038256225.1 Propionibacteriales bacterium
CACCCAGGTCGCCTACCTCGCCCTGGTCCGGTCCGTCGCCACCTACGACCCCGACCGCGGCGAGGACCTGCTGACCTTCGTGGTCCCCAACATCACCGGTGAGATCCGGCGCCACTTCCGTGACCAGGGCTGGAGCATCCGTCCCCCGCGCGAGGTGCAGCGGGCGCACTCGCGGATCCTGCGCAGCGGCGACCAGCGCGACCGCTACGACGCTGACGCGCTCGAGCGGCTCGCCGCCGAGGTCGAGGAGTCCGTCGAGGTCGTCCGCGAGGCGCTCGTCGCCCGGGACGGCTTCTCGCTGCTCTCCCTCGACAAGCCCACCGACGCCGGCGGCAGCACGATCGACGTGGTGGACGTCGGCGACCACGCGGCCGAGGCCGCCGAGGCGCGGACCATGCTGGCCCCGCTGGTGGCCTCGATGGACGAGCGCGAGCGTCAGATCCTCGGCTGGCGGTTCGTCGACGAGATGTCGCAGCGCCAGATCGCCGACCGTCTGGGGATGACCCAGATCCAGGTGTCGCGGCTGCTGCAGAAGATGCTCACGCACCTGCGCGCCACTCTCGGCGACGTCGGCTGAGCAGACCGCTCGACTGCTGCCCGAACACGGGCTGCTGCCCGGACACGGGGCGCGGGCTGCGCTCTCGTCACGGCGTCGTCCGACGTCGGTGGGGGGTCAGAGTCGGTGCCCGAGGATCTGCAGGTCAGCGAGCAGGACGGACCCGCCGGGCCGGGCGAGCGGTGGCGGATCGGGGCCCTGGCCTCCCGCGTCGGGGTGTCCGAGACCCTCTTGCGTGCCTGGGAGCTCCGCTACGGCCTGCTGAGCCCGACCCGGTCTGCCTCGGGCTACCGCCTCTACGGCCCGGCGGACGAGCGCCGGATCCGCTCCATGCTCGCCGCCCGCGAGCGCGGCGTCCCGGCCGCCCGGGCCGCGGCCGACGTGCTCACCGCGGAGCGCACCACCGCCGCGGGCCGCGCCCACGACGAGGAGCTCGCCGAGACCGACCGGCTCCGTCGCGTGGCCGACGCCGAGGTGGCCCGGAAGGAGCTGCGGGCCGCGACAGTGGGCTTCGACGTGACCGCGATGCACGACACGATCGACCGCGTCCTGCGCACCGTCTCGGTCGAGGCGGCCATCCGCGACGTGCTGATGCCCTTCATGCACGAGGTGGGCCTGGGCTGGTCCACCGGCGACGGCGACGTGGCCGCCGAGCACTTCGCCACCGAGGTCGTCCGCTCCCGCCTGTCCGCGCTGACCGTCGGCGGCGCGCCGCGCACCGGCCCGCTGGTCCTGCTGGCCTGCCCGCCGGGTGAGGCGCAGGACCTGGCGCTGAAGGCGTTCGAGGTCGTCCTGCAGCGCTCCGGCTGGCGGACCCGGTTCCTCGGCACCCGCACCCCCACCTCCGCGCTGCTCGCCGCGGCCGAGGTCGTCGAGCCCGACCACGTGGTGCTCGCCGCGACCCGCCGGGCGGCCTTCGACCTCGACGACGCCGCGCTGGCCGAGGTCCGCACCCGGTGGCCGCTGGCGGTCGCCGGCGCGGGTGCCGACGCCGCGCTGGCCGAGGCGTGGGGGGGACCCACCTGGCGGGCGACCGGGTCGCCAGCGCCCAGCAGCTGGTCCCGCGAAGGCTGCCCGGGCAGGGCCGCAGGGCCGGCCCGGAGGAGCCTGTACAGAGTCTGTAGAAAGTTTCTCGGCCGCAGGTGATTGAAACCCGCACGGGTGGAGAACGGGGGGTTCGAGGCGCTCGACCGGGCGCCCGACCCGACCGAGAGGACGGACGCCATGTCATCCGCACTCCATTCCGTCCCGACCGGGACCGCCCTCGGGGACGACTCCCCGGGCAGCGCGGACGCCCGGGGGGACCACGCCGCGAGCGTGCGGAACGGCCTGGTCTACTTCGCCCACCTCGCCCGCCTCTCGCTGCCGCTGTCGGACCTCGACGACCACGAGACCGGCGAGTTGCGCCGCGACCTGGCCGTCCTGGTCGCCGAGGCGACCCGGGCCCGACTGCGCCCCCACCTGCTGCACGCCCTCGTCGGGGCCGTCCTCGACGAGCTCCTGCCGGCCCTGCCACCGGCCAACCGCGCCTCGCTCCGTGAGGCACGTCCTCTGCTCGACGCATCGTCCGACACGGCTTCCTAGGAGTTCCCCCATGTCTTCCACCACCCCGCAGATCACCATCGCCCTCGTCGACGACCACGACCTGTCGGTGTCGGGCCTCGAGTGCATGCTCGCCCCGTACGCCGAGCGCGTGGAGCTGCTCGACCTCCGCTCCGGCCTCGCCCGAGCCAAGGAGGTCGACGTCGTCCTGTACGAGCCGATGGGCCAGTCCCACTTCGGCGAGGCCGTGCTCCGCGACCTCCAGCGCGCCGGTGACGCCACCTCGGTGGTGTGGAGCTGGGCGCCCGCCGACCAGCTGCCCACCGCGACGGCCCGCCCGTACCTCTCCAAGCGACTGACCGCCTCCCAGCTGGTCAGTGCGCTCGAGGACCTCGTCAGCGGCCGCGGCCAGCTCGAGACCACCCCGGGCGAGGACGAGGTCGCCGCCCGCGCCGAGGCCGAGGCTCAGGCCGCCGCCGAGGTCGAGGAGGTGCGCCCGATGCGCCCCGCCACCCCGGTGCACCCGCAGACGCCCTCGGGCCTGCGCCTGACCCGTCGTGAGCACGAGATCCTGGTGCTGATCACCAACGGCCTGACCAACGCCGAGATCGGCGAGCAGCTCACGCTGAGCATCAACTCGATCAAGACCTACATCCGTCAGGCCTACCGCAAGATCGACGTCGAGCGTCGCGCGCAGGCCGTCGCCTGGGGCATGACCAACGGCCTCGGTGGCGCCCTGCCCGAGGACCTCGAGACCGACGAGGTCGAGGAGACCGCCACCCCGGCGCCCGTGCCCGCGAGCACCGGCACGACGCTGGCGGCCGTCGCCAGCTGACCCCTCCCCCCGGAGCACGACGCCGCGCACCCCTCGGGTGCGCGGCGTTGCTCATGCCCCGGGGGTGCCGACGCCGCGGGTGACGAGGTCGGCGAGCGCGAGGTAGGCCTCCGCGTCGGCCAGCCCGGTCCGCTCGAGCAGCACGCCGCGCTGGATGCCGGTCATCACCTCGGCCACCGCCGCGCCCACGAAGCGGGCGTCGACGGGGCGCATCCGGCCGGCCCGGACACCGTCGTCGACCAGCTCCTGCACCCGTCGGGCCGCACGCTCGGTGTTGGCGCGGTAGACCTCGTCGGCCGGCGGGTGCCCGGCCAGGTCCGCCCGGAAGGCCGCGCCCGCCGGGGCCAGCTCGCGCGCCACGGCCGCCAGGTAGGCGCCGAGCCGTCGCCCGGGATCGGGCTCGGACCGGACCGCCGGCTCGATCCGCTCCGTCGCGCGCCGGAAGAAGTGCCGGACGGCCGCCAGCACCAGCTGCTCCTTGCTCGGCGCCACCGCGTAGAGCGTGGAGCGTGAGCACCGCAGGCGGGCGGCCAGGTCGGCGACCCCGAGGTGGAGGAACCCCTCGGCGAGGAACACCCCGACCAGCTCGTCCAGCAGGGCCTCACGCGTGCGACGCGTCCGGGGCCGGACCTGCGAGGTCATGGAGCGACGCTAGCAGTACCCGGCGGCGTACTGTGGTACTCGACCTGGCCCTGAAATGGCCCTGACCACCCCTGGAGGACCTGTGCCCGCCGACCGCGTGCTGCCCACCGAGGAGACCGCGGACCTGCTCCGCCTGGTCCGCCACCTCGCCACCACCGAGCTCGCCCCGGCCGTGGCACGGGCCGAGGCCGAGGAGGAGTTCCCCCGCGAGGCGTTCCGGCTGCTGGGCCGCGCCGGGGTGCTGGGACTGCCGTACCCGGAGGAGGTCGGCGGGGGCGGGGTCTCGTACGAGGTCTACCTCCAGGTGCTCGAGGAGCTCGCGGCCGTGTGGGCCTCGGTCGGCGTGGGGGTCTCGGTCCACGCCCTGTCCTGCTTCGGCCTGTTCACCCGGGGCACCGAGGAGCAGAAGGCGTGGCTGCCCGACATGCTCGGGGGCGAGCAGCTCGGGGCGTACTGCCTCTCGGAGGCGCACGCCGGGTCGGACCCGGCCGCCATGCGGACCACCGCGCGCCGCGACGGTGACGACTACGTCCTGGACGGCGCCAAGGCCTGGACCACCCACGGCGGCCACGCGGACTTCTACAAGGTGATGGCCCGGACCTCGGACGACCGCAACGGGATCTCCTGCTTCCTGGTGCCGGCGGGCACCGAGGGCCTCGTGGCCGACCCTCCGGAGCGGAAGATGGGCCTGACCGGGTCCGCCACCGCGACCATGCGCTTCGACGGGGTGCGCGTGCCGGCCGGGCGCCGCCTGGGCGAGGAGGGCGACGGGCTCAAGATCGCGCTGGCCGGCCTGGACTCCGGGCGCCTCGGCATCGCCGCGGTGGCCACCGGGCTGGCCCAGGGCGCGCTGGACCACGCGCTGGCCTACGCCCGGGAGCGGGAGACCTTCGGGCGCCGGATCATCGACCACCAGGGGCTCGGCTTCGTGCTGGCCGACATGGAGGCGGCCGTGCAGTCGGCCCGCGCCACGACCCTGGCGGCGGCCCGGCTGCGCGACCTCGGCCGCCCGTTCTCCCGGGAGGCCTCGGTGGCCAAGCTCGTCGCCACCGACCAGGCGATGAAGGTGACCACCGACGCCGTCCAGGTCCTCGGCGGGGCCGGCTACACCCGCGACTTCCCGGTCGAGCGCTACATGCGCGAGGCCAAGGTGATGCAGATCTTCGAGGGCACCAACCAGATCCAGCGGATGGTGATCGCGCGCGGACTGGACACCCGCGGGTCCGGGGAGATCACGCACGTGTGACCAAGGCCCTACGGCGCCGGTGGTGCACTCCGAGGCCCAGAGTGCAAAACTGCACTTCATGACCGAGAGTGCAACCTCCGCCCCGTCCGGACGCGTGTCCCTGCGCGACCTGCGTCGGTGGGAGACCGCGCACCGGATCACCGCGACCGCGCAGGCGATGACCGAGGAGCGCGGCCTCGACGGGTTCACCCTCGACGACCTCGCCGCCGCGGTCGGGGTCTCGCGCCGGACCCTGTTCAACTACTTCCCGAGCAAGGTCGACGCGGTCCTCGGCCCGCTGCCCGACATCGCGGGCACCGACGTCGCGGAGTTCTGCGCGGGCGGGCCGGCCGGCGACCTCGTGGAGGACCTGCTGGTCGCGGCCCGCCCCCTCGTGGACGCCGCCGGCCTCAGCCTGGACGAGCTCGAGCGCAGCCGCCGGGTGATGCTGGGCGAGCCGCGCCTGCTCGCGGCCGCGCACGAGCGCTTCGACCAGCTCGCCTCCGAGCTCGCCGGTCTGCTGGTCGAGCGCGAGGGTCCCGGCTTCGGCCGCGACCGGGCGACCCTGCTGGTGAGGGTCCTGGTCGTGGCCCACGACCTCGCCCTCGCCCGCGTCCTCGAGCAGCCCGACGCCGGCCCCCGGGCCTTCGCCGACACCTTCGCCGACGTGGTGCGCGACGTCCGCACCGTCTTCCGCTGACACCCCCGGCCGACCGGCCGCCCCACTCCACCCCGCACCCGCCCCGTACGCCCGCACCCCCAGGAGAACCCCATGGCCACCCTGCTCTACCGCCTCGGCCGGACGGCGTTCCGGCACTGGAAGAGCTTCCTCGCCGTCTGGCTCGTCGCCGTCGTCGCCGTCGGGGCGGCCGCGTTCACGCTGTCGCAGCCGACCACCGACGAGTTCACGATCCCCGGCATCCCCTCCGAGCAGGCCGCCGACCTGCAGGCGGAGCTGTTCCCCTCCAGCCAGGACGCCTTCGACCAGGCGACCGTCAACGTGGTCGTGGCCGCGCCCGAGGGCGAGCAGCTCGCGGACCTCGACAACCAGGCGGCCGTGCAGAGGCTGGTCGGCGACCTGCTGGCCGTCGACCAGGTGGCCGACGACGCGCCCCTGGCCGACCCGTCGGTGGCCTGGCCCGAGCAGCGCCAGGGCATCGTGGCCCAGCAGGTCGAGGCCGGCACCCCGCGCGCGGTGGCCGAGGCCAACGCCGACACGATCGCCACGCTCTCCGAGGACGGCCGGGTCGGGGTCATCTCGTTCGCCTTCGACGTCGACACGGTCACCGACGTGGAGCCCGCCAGCCAGGACCAGGTCAAGGAGGCCCTCGCCGAGGCCCGCGACGCCGGGCTGACCGCCGAGGCCAACGGCCAGGGCATGTCCAGCTTCGAGACGCCGGGTGCGGAGTCGGAGGCCCTCGGCATCGCGGTCGCGCTCGGCGTGCTGGTGCTGACCTTCGGCTCGCTGGTCGCGGCCGGGCTGCCGATCCTCACCGCCCTGGTCGGCGTCGGCATCGGCATCGCCGGCATCACCGCCGCCACCGGGCTGACCGACACGGTCGGGTCGACCACCCCGACCCTGGCCTCGATGATCGGGCTGGCCGTCGGCATCGACTACGCGCTGTTCATCCTGGCCCGCTACCGCTCCGAGCTGTCCCGCACCGACGACCGGGCCGAGGCCGTGGGCAAGGCGGTCGGCACCGCCGGCTCCGCCGTCGTCTTCGCCGGCCTGACCGTGCTGATCGCCCTGGCCGCCCTCACGGTCGTCGGGATCCCGTTCCTGACCGCGATGGGCCTGGCCGCCGCCGGCACGGTGCTGGTCGCCGTGCTGGTCGCGCTCACCCTGCTGCCCGCGCTGCTGGGCATGGTCGGCACCAAGGCCTTCGGCGGCGTCGTCCGCCGCTACCGCCCCACGCACGAGGCCGACGGGGCCGTGCTCAACAACGGCGTCCGCTGGGCCCGGGTGGTCGGCAGGCGTCCGGTCGCGGTGGCGCTGCTGGTCGTCGTCGCGCTCGGCGCGGTCGCGATCCCGATGAAGGACCTGTTCCTGGCCTTCCCCAGCGACAGCACCGCCTCCTCCGACACCACCCAGCGCCGCGCCTCCGACCTCGTCACCGAGGCCTTCGGCCCCGGGCGCGAGGCTCCCCTGCTGGCCGTCGTGGACGCCCGTGACGTCCCTGCCGAGGAGCGCGGTGCCGCCTTCGGGGCCGTGGTCGAGTGGGCGGCCGGCCAGGACGGCGTGGTCAACGCCCAGGTCGCCGGCACCAGCGAGGCCGGCGACGGCGCGCAGGTGCTGATCACCCCCGCGGACGGCCCGGACGACCCCGGGACCCGCGACCTGCTCGACGCACTCCGCGAGACCGAGGCCGACACCGAGCAGGCCACCGGCACCGACCTCGGCATCACCGGCCTGACCGCCATCACCACCGACGTCTCCGACCGCCTCAACGGCGCCCTGCCGATCTACCTCGCGGTCGTCGTCGGCCTGGCGTTCCTGCTGCTGATGGTCGTCTTCCGCTCCGTGCTGGTGCCGCTGACCGCCACCCTGGGCTTCCTGCTCTCGGTGCTGGCCACGATCGGTGCCACGGTCGCGGTCTTCCAGGAGGGCGCGTTCGGGCTCGTGGAGGGCCAGCCGATCGTCAGCTTCCTGCCGATCCTGCTGATCGGCGTGGTCTTCGGGCTGGCGATGGACTACCAGGTCTTCCTGGTCACCCGGATCCGGGAGGCGTACGTGCACGGCGCCGACGCGCGGGAGGCCGTCGTCGACGGGTTCCGCAACTCCGCCCGCGTGGTCGCCGCCGCAGCGGTGATCATGACCTCGGTGTTCGCCGCGTTCGTGCTGATCGACGACCCGATCATCAAGTCGATGGGCTTCGCCCTCGCCGTGGCCGTCGTCTTCGACGCCTTCGTCGTGCGGATGGCGCTGATCCCGGCGCTGATGTACGTGCTGGGCGACAAGGCCTGGTGGCTGCCGGCGTGGCTGGACCGGATCCTGCCGGACGTCGACGTCGAGGGCGAGAAGCTCCAGGCGCACCTGGACGCCACCCGCCGCGAGAACCCGGGCACCCGCGAGGGCGAGCTGGTCGAGGTCCGCTAGGAGCGGGCGGACGACGGGCGGCCAGTCGTGCACCAGGTAGGCCACCACCAGGGCGACCGCACCGATCGCGACCAGCAGCCCGGCGCCCACCTCAGCGCCCGCTGCCGTAGGTCGCGACCCGACCCTGCCGGGCGGGACACCGGATGACGAGGACGACGGTCATGGCGGCCTCCGGGGCGCTGACTGGGACCTCCGGCCATCCCTAGGGAAGGTGACCCGAGTCTCAGATCCGACCTGGTCGCGACACGCGTGACGCCGACCACCTAGGGTGCGCGACGTGACTTCCTCGACCGCTGCCACGTCCCAGCCGAGCTACGCCGAGCTCGCCGCCCTGCCGTCGTACGCCGCGCGCTCCGTGCCGGCGGCCTTCGAGGACGTCAACGGACACCTGAACATCCGGCACTACGTCGGCATCTCCAGCGAGGGCCTCGACGAGTCCCTCGTCGAGTGCGGCATCCCGCAGAAGTGGCCCACGGTGGCCGGCTCCGGCGTCTTCACCGCCGAGCACCACATGAGCTACCTCGACGAGGTCCGCACCGGCGACAAGATCTCGGTCCGCGTCCGCCTGGTCGGCCGCTCCGAGCGAGCCGTGCACGTGCTGGTCTACCTGCTCGACGACACCCACGAGCGACTCAGCTACGTGATGGAGGAGATCTTCCTCCACGTCTCGATGGAGACCCGCCGCACCGCCCCCTGGCCCGCTGACGTCGCCGCCAAGATCGACGAGCGACTCGCCGAGCACCAGGCGCTGGGCTTCGACTCCCCTGTCTCGGGGTCGATGGCGCTGCGCTGACGGCGCTGACGCCGTCCCGTGACGTCCCCGATCGGCCGGGGGCTCAGGCGGGCGGCTCGACGTCGCCGAGGCCGACCAGGACCTCCTGGGCGACCCGGAAGGCCGTGTTGGCCGCGGGGACCCCGCAGTAGACGGCGCTGTGCAGGATCACCTCGCGGATCTCCTCCACGCTCAGCCCGTTCGTACGAGCGGCGCGCACGTGCATCGCCAGCTCGTCGTGGTGACCCAGCGCGACCATCGCGGTGATCGTGATCATCGAGCGGCTGCGCCGGTCGAGGCCGTCGCGCGTCCACACCGCGCCCCAGGCGTGCTCGGTGACGAACTGCTGGAAGTCGGCGGTGAACGAGGTCGTCGCCGCCGTCGCGCGGTCGACGTGGGCGTCGCCGAGCACCTCGCGCCGCACCGCCATCCCGGCGTCGTACGACGGGCCCGGCGTCGGCGGGCCCGGCACCGCGGGCGCCGCCCCGGGCGCGGGAGCCGGCTCGGGCCGGATGCCCAGGGCGTGCTCGAGCACCAGCGCGGCCACCCGGTCCGGCGCCTCGGCCGGGGCCAGGTGGGCCACGCCGTCGAGGACCTCGAGGCGACCGTCGCGGACGCCGTCGGCGATCTCGCGCAGGCCGTCGGGGGGCGTCACGGCGTCCTCGGCGCCGGCCACGGCCAGCACCGGCGCGCCGATCTCGGCCAGCCGGTCGCGCACGTCGAAGCCGGCCAGCGCGTTGCACACGGCGGCGTACCCCTCGTCGGCCGCGCCGGCCAGCGCGTGCAGGAGCGCGCCGGCGCGGTCCGGCTCGCGCCCGACGAACCCGGGGCCGAACCAGCGTCCGGCCGAGGCATCGACCAGGCCGGCGGTGCCGCCGGCACGGACGGCGGCGACCCGGTCGGTCCAGACCTGCTCGCTGCCGATCTTCGCGCCGGTGCACAGCAGCACGGCCGAGGCGACACGGTCGGGTGCGTCGAGCAGCAGCTGCAGGCCGACCGCGCCGCCCACCGAGTCGCCGGCGTAGTGGAAGCGACGCTCGCCGACCTCGTCGACCAGCTCGAGCACGCCGGCCGCCAGGTCGGCGATGCTCAGCGGGCCGTCGGGCACCACGCGGTCCAGCCCGTGCCCGGGGAGCTCCCAGGCCAGGATGTGGAAGTGCTCGGCCAGCCGGTCGGCGGCTGCCGACCACAGCGTGGTGGCCGAGGTGCCCAGCGAGGGCCCGAGCACGAGCAGCGGCTTGTCGGCCGTGCTGCCACGGCCGAATCGGACGGCGATGGTCATGGGACCTCCGGGGTCGGGGACGTGCGGGGCGGGTGGGCTGTTTGGTCGGCTGCCTGGTGCGTGGCGGCGCGGACGAGGACGGCGTCGACGAGGTCGCCGGCCAGGCCGAGGTACGACGCGGGGTCGGCGCCGGCGCCGGCTCCGTGGTCGGGGTCGGGGTCGGTGAGGGCGAGCATCGACCGCTGCTCCGCGGTCAGCACCTCCCCGGCCTCGTGCGCCCGGGCCGTGGCGACGTCGGCGTGCATCACCAGCCCGGCCAGCAGGTCGGTGGCGTGACCGGCGGCGGTGACGGCGCCGCGGACCAGGGCGCGCAGGGCGGGCCACTCGGCGTGCCAGGCGCCGTCGGCCCGCTCCTCGACCTGGCCGGCCGCGGCGAGGTGCAGCGTCGCGAGGTGGGCGGGGGCGGCGAGCGCGGCGCGGCGCAGCAGCACCGCCCGGACGGGGTTGGCCTTGCCCGGCATCGTCGACGACCCGCCGCCGGTGCCCTCGGCGAGCTCGCCGACCTCGGGCCGGCCGAGTGCGAGGACGTCGGCGGCGAGGTGGCCCCAGGCGTCCGTGGTGGTGGTCAGGGCGTCGCCGACCCGGGTCAGCGGGCGGCGTCGGCCGTGCCACGGGGCGACCGGCCGGAGGCCGAGCTGGTCGGCGAGCGTGGCGACCACCGCCCGGGCGCGGTCGGGGCCGGCCAGCGCGACGAGGGCGGCGAGGGTGCCGCCGGCGCCCCCGACCTGGACCGGCCAGCCGTCGGCCTCGAGCACGGCGAGGTCGTCGTCGGCGTCGAGCAGGCCGGCCAGCCACCCGGCGGCGCGCAGGCCGACAGTGGTCGGGACCGCGAGCTGGGTCAGCGTCCGACCGGCGGCGAGCGTGTCGCGGTGCGCGGCCACGACGTGCGCGAGCCGGGCGACCTGGCCGGCGAGGTCGACGCGCACCCGGCGCACGCCCTCGCGCACCCCGAGCACCAGGGCGGTGTCGACGACGTCCTGGCTGGTCAGGCCGCGGTGCAGCCAGCGCGCGGCGTCCGGCTCCCCGGTGTCCTCCAGCCGGGCGCGCAGCAGGACGACCAGCGCGACGACCGGGTTGCCGCTCTCGTCGGCCTCCCGGGCCAGCGCGGCGAGGTCGCCGTCACCGACGAGGCGGGCCAGCGCGCCGGCGGGCAGGGCCGCGGCCGCCGGGGCGACGTCGTGCACGACCAGCGCGGCGAGCCACGTCTCCTCGACCCGCAGCATCGCTGCGAGCAGGGCGGCGTCGTCGAGGACGCCGTCGGCGCGGTGGTCGCCGGGCACCAGGAGGTCGGTCACGCCGCCAGTCTCGCCCACGTCCGCCGGCCCGGCTCAGCCGCCGTGCGGCAGCCGGGGGTAGGTCAGCCAGACCGTCTCCCCCGGACCCTGCAGCACCAGGTCGCGGCGCAGCGCGTCGCCGTCCACGTCGCAGACCAGGGTCGCCCGCCCGGCGTCGTCGAGCGCGGACAGCAGCGGGTCGGACGCCAGGGCGTCGACCGTGCCGCCACGGCCCTCGGGCAGGTAGGCACGGGTCAGCAGGCGGTGCAGCAGCCCCCGGGCGAAGACGGTGAGGGTGACGAAGGGCGCGGCGCCGTCGGCGTGCGGCCCGGGCAGCAGCGTGGTGAACGAGTACGACCCGGCCCGGTCGGTGGCGCAGCGCCCGAAACCGGTGAAGGTGTGACCGTCGCGGTGCAGCGAGCCCGGCTGCTGCACGACCCGGCCGTCCGGGCCGACCTGCCACAGCTCGACCAGCGCGTCGGGCACCGGGTCGCCGGCGCCGTCACGGACCACGCCGTGCAGGCGTACGGCGTCGGCGCGCCCGGGCGGGACCAGCGCGGCGTCGCCCGGCCATGGCAGGGCGTCGTGGAAGAACGGGCCGACGGTCTGGCCGGGGGTCGGCGGCGTCGCGGTCATCAGGCCTCCTCGCCGAAGGCGGCGGCGAGGTCGTCCTCGCGGGGGGTCCGGTGCGCGCCGGTCAGCACGACGTCCCAGCGGTAGCCCGTCGCCCACTCGGGCTGGGTCAGGTCGTGGTCGTAGGTGGCCACCATCCGGGCGCGGGCGGCGGGGTCCACCACCGCGGTCGCGATCGGGTCCAGGCCCATCAGGGGGTCGCCGGGGAAGTACATCTGGGTCACCAGCCGCTGGGTGAAGTCGGTGCCGAAGAACGAGAAGTGCACGTGCGCCGGGCGCCAGGCGTTGCGGTGGTTGCGCCAGGGGTAGGGCCCGGGCTTGACCGTGGTGAACCGGTACGTGCCGTCCTGGTCGGTCAGGCAGCGCCCGGTGCCGGTGAAGTGCGGGTCGAGCGGGGCCGGGTGCTGGTCGCGCTGGTGGACGTACCTGCCGCTCGCGTTCGCCTGCCAGACCTCGACGAGCTGCCCGCGCACCGGGCGGCCGTCGCCGTCGAGCACCCGTCCGGTGACCACGATCCGCTCCCCCAGCGGCTCGCCGCGGCCCTGGATGGTCAGGTCGGCCTCGAGCGGGTCGACGTCGCGCTGGCCGAAGCAGGGCGCCCAGAGCTCGGCGCCCTCGGGGTCGACGTGGTGGGGGTCGTTGCGCGGGACGCGCAGCACGCTGGAGCGGTACGCCCCCCAGCCGCGCCGGGTCGCGGTCTCCGCGGGCGTGCCGGCGGGGCGGGCGGCGTACGCCTGCTCCTCGGCCTCGATCTCGGCGCTGATCTGGGCTTGTGTCGGCTGGGCTTGTGTCGGCTGGGCTTGTGTCGGCTGGGCTTGTGTCGGCTGGGCTTGCGTCGGCTCGGCCGGGGTGGTGGCGGTCATCGGGGTCCTCCCGTGGTCGGGGTCGGCCAGCCGGTGTAGGCCTCGGCCAGCCAGGTGGAGCCGGCGCGGGATCCGACGACGGCCGCGAGCTCACCCTGCTGGCGGCGCAGGTCGAAGTCGGACGCCTCGGGCAGCGTGTGCAGCATCGTGGTCATCCAGTAGGAGAAGTGCTGAACCTTCCAGACCCTCTCGAGCGCGCGGGTGGAGTAGGCGTCGAGGTGGTCGGGGTCGTCGTCGAGCACGGCCCGCTCGAGCTCCTCGGCCAGCACGCGCACGTCGGCCAGGGCGAGGTTCAGGCCCTTGGCGCCAGTCGGGGGGACGGTGTGCCCGGCGTCGCCGACCAGCACGGTGCGGCCGTGGCGCAGCGGCTCCTGCACGAACGACCGGAACGGCAGCACGGTGCGCGAGGTGATCGGGCCCTCGACCAGCTCGTGGCCGTTGCTGCCGCAGATCGCCTGCAACCGGGCCCAGACCCGGTCGTCGGACCACGTGTCGGGGTCCTCGGTGGCGTCGCACTGGAAGTACATCCGCTGCAGCGTCGGGGTGCGCTGGCTGACGAGGGCGAAGCCGTCCGGGCTGTGGTGGTACACGAGCTCGGGCGCGCTGGGCGGCGCCTCGGCGAGGATGCCGAACCAGGCGAACGGGTACTCCCGCACGTACTGGCGCCGGGCGTCGGCCGGGAGCGCCCGGCGGCACGCCGAGCGGGAGCCGTCGGCCCCGACGAGGTAGTCGCAGGTGACCTCGTGCCGCACGCCGTCCGCGTCGGTGAACCGCACCGACGGCGTCCGGGCGGACACGTCGCCGACCTCGACGTCGGTGACCCCGAAGCGGACGTCCCCGTCGTCGCGCGCCCGGGCGTCGGCCAGGTCGAGGAAGACGTCGGTCTGCGGGTAGAGCCGGGTGGTGGCGCCGACGAGGTCGGCGAAGTCGAGGTGGTGCCGGCCTCCGCCGAAGCCGAGCTCGATCCCGCGGTGCTCGTCGCCCTCGCGCAGGACCCGGTCGGAGACGCCGCTGTCGACCAGCATCCGCACGCTGTCGGACTCCAGGATGCCGGCGCGGTGGGTCTGCTCGATCTCGGCGCGCGTCCGCAGCTCGACGGCGGTGCTGGCGATGCCGGACCGGGCGAGCAGGTGGGTGAGCATCAGGCCGGCGGGGCCGGCGCCGACGACGGCGACCGGCACGTGGGAGCGGACGGGCTGGACCTCGGGCATGCCGCCATGGTGTCCCGGCCGTGGAGACGACCGACACACCCGACTTCCGGTGGACGGAAGTCACCTGTGGCGGCCGTCACGGGGCCGCGGGCAGCGTGACCGGACGTACCCCGTCCCCGACACCTCGGAGTGCCCGATGCCCGATCCCACCACCACCGCCCGCTCGGCCTGGCCCGTCTGGCTGTGCTGGGCCGCCGTGGCGCTCGACGGCTTCGACCTCGTCGTCCTCGGCGCGGTGATCCCGGTCCTGGCCGCCTCCGGCGACCTCGGCTTCACCCCGGCCTCGCTGACCGTCGCCTCGACCCTGGGCCTGGTCGGCGTCGGGATCGGCGCGGTCGCGATCGGCCCGGTCGCCGACCGGTACGGCCGGCGCCTCCCGCTGATCGGGTGCATCGCGCTCTTCTCGGTGTTCACCCTGGCGATCCCGCTGGCCGGCAGCACGACCTCGTTCACCGCGCTCCGGTTCGCCGCCGGCCTCGGCCTGGGCGCGTGCCTGCCGACCGCGCTGGCCTACATGAGCGAGCACGCGACGCCCGGACGCGGCGGCACCGCGGTCACCCGGATGATGACCGGCTACCACGTCGGGGCGGTGATGACGGCCCTGCTGGGCCTGTGGCTGATCGACCTCGCCGGGTGGGAGGCGATGTTCGTGGTCGGCGGAGTCGCCGGGCTGCTGGTGCTCCCGGTGATGTGTGCCAGGCTGCCGGAGTCGCAGGGCTACCTCGACGAGGTGGCCCGCCGCGGCGCGACCCCCGAGGGCACGCTGGCGCCGGCACGCGTCCGCAGCTCCGACGTCGTCCGTGGCCGTTTCCTGCGGGTCAGCCTCGGGCTGTGGGTGGCCTCGTTCATGGGCCTGCTGCTGGTCTACGGCCTCAACACCTGGCTGCCCACGATCATGGGCGAGGCCGGCTACTCCATCGACCAGGGCACGGGGCTGCTGCTGGTCCTCAACGTCGGCGCCGTGCTGGGCCTGCTGCTGGCGGGCCGGATCAGCGACTCGCGCGGCAACAAGCCGACCGTCCTGGCCTGGTTCGGCCTCGCGGCGGTCTTCCTCGCCGCCCTGTCGGTCCGCCTGGAGAGCACCCCGCTGGTCTACGTCGCGGTGACCCTGGCCGGCATCTTCGTCTTCAGCGCGCAGGTGCTCGTCTACGCCTTCGTCGGGCACCTCTACCCGGCTCCGATCCGCGGGACCGCGCTCGGGATGTCGGCCGGCGTGGGGCGGGTCGGCGCGATCGTCGGGCCCTCGCTCGGCGGCCTGCTGGTCACCGCCGGCATCGCCTACCCCTGGGGCTTCTACGCCTTCGCGGTCGCCGCCCTGCTCGCCCTGGCGGCGCTGGCCACCGTGCCGGCGCACCTCGAGGACGAGACGGTCCCGGACGGTGTCCCGAGCCGGGTCTGAGTCAGCCGGCCGACCAGGCCGGGTCGGGCTCGATGCGCTCGATCACCTCGACCACCACCTCGTCGGGCGCCAGCACCTGGAACCGCCGCTGGCCCCACGGCTCGTCGCGCAGGCCCATCACCACGTCCAGCCCCATCGCTGCGAGGCGGTCGTGCTCGGCCCCGGCGTCGGCGACGACCAGCGCGATCATGGTGCCGGTCGTCCGCCCGCCGCGCAGCCGGGTGCCGGCCGCCTCGTGGTCGGCGTCGAGGACGTCGAGGAAGACGCCCTCGAACGACGGGTGCTGGTGGCTGGCGAACCAGTCGAGGACGACCAGCGGCCGGAAGCCGAACGCGCTGACGTAGAAGTCCGAGGCCGCGCGGACGTCGCGCGACAGGATCACGAGCCCGAGGTTCTCCAGGTGCACGGGTGCTCCTCCGTCGGGCGTGCTCAGTGGTGACCCGGTGGTCGAGGAGCGAGCGCCAGCGAGCGTCTCGAGACCAGGTGCGGTGACTTGGTCGGCCGTCCGTCGGCCGCGGTCGCCAGGCTAGGCAGGACCACGCGCCACCGCCACTGCTTTGTCGGGCGATGATGGCGGCATGGACGCGGGCGACGACGGGCGTACGCGGGCCGCGCCCGGCGCCAGCGTCACCTCCCG
>JBBSKO010000025.1:0-15901 GCA_038256225.1 Propionibacteriales bacterium
CCTAGTCGTTACCGCTGCGTAGGCCCGAGCGGGCCCACGCCGCTACAGCAGGGGCTCGGTGCGGCGGGGCTCCGGGCGCACGGCCAGGCCCTGCTCGGCGGCCCGGCTGCGCCGCCCGCGGGTGCCGGTGACGGCGAGGTCCACGCGGATCAGCAGGTAGCCGACCACCAGGCCGACGACCAGGCCGTACAGGACCGAGAGCCCGCTCTCCAGCAGAGTGACACCGGGGTTGACCAGCGCGGTGGCGGTCGACGCCGTCGCGGCGGCGCCGAAGGCGCAGACCCACCAGCCCTGGCGGTGGCGGGCCCGCATGTGGCAGCCCCACGCCAGGGCCGGCACCCCGACGACGGTCTCGATCGGGCGGGGGAAGGCCCCGAGGGTGTCGCGGACCCAGACGACGCCGTCGAGCAGGTTGTCGACGACCGCCGGGGTGCCGTAGCGGCGCAGCAGCTCGGCGTAGAGCAGCGTCACGGCCAGCAGCAGCGTCCCGGCCACCACCGCGACGAGCCCGCGCCGCCCCAGGCCGTGCAGGCCGGCGCCGAGGCGCTGGACCACCGCGACGGTGCCGGCCATCGCCAGGCCGAGGGTCAGGTACTCGAAGCGGGTCAGGGTCAGGGCCGGGGAGTACCCCAGCGTGGCGAGCGCCCCGACGCAGGCGATCGCGATGGCCACCAGGCACTCGCGTGCGGCCAGCCGGAAGCGGGCCGCGGGCACGGTGGCCATCACCCCGAGCACGGCCGCCACCACGCAGGTCGCCACGGCCGCGCCGGTGCGCAGCCAGATCAGGTCCAGCACCATCGCGAGGACCCCGGCGACCAGGGCGACGGTGCCGAAGAGGGCCGCCCGGCCCCCGACGCGGGCGGCCAGCGCCCAGGCGTACGCGGTGGAGACGACCACGGCGCCGGCCCGGGGGAGCTCGTCGGGGCCCACCGGGACCAGGCCGAGCACGAGCAGCGCCGCACCCGCGGCGACGAGCACCAGCCACAGCGGCGCGAGCAGCCGGGGCGAGGTCAGCCGGGCCGCGGCGGCAGGGGTGCGCACGTCGTCGAAGGCTACAGACCGGCCGCCGGGGCCCGGACGTCCAGGCGACGGTTGGTCAGGGAGGGGTTCGTCCGGCGCGCCTGCTCCAGCGCGGTCCGTTCGAGAACCGCGGTTACCACCGCCGACTGCTCACCGGCCTCGCCGAGCACGTCCCCGAGCGGGTCGACGACCATCGAGTGGCCGCTGTACCGCGGCCCGGGCTGAGCTGCCGCGGCCACGAAGACGGTGTTCTCGATCGCGCGGGCGCGCACCAGCGTGCGCCAGTGGTCCACCTTGCGCTCGCCGGCCACCCACGCCGAGGGGACGACCAGGACCTCCGCGCCGGCGTCGACCAGCAGCCGGGCGTGCTCGGGGAAGCGCAGGTCGTAGCAGGTCATCAGGCCGACCACCCAGCCGTCCACCTCGACGACCGCCGGCGAGGTCTCCCCCGCCAGCAGCCGGTCGGACTCGCGGTAGCCGAAGGAGTCGTAGAGGTGGATCTTGCGGTAGTCGGCGCGCGCCCCGCCGCGCACGACGAGGGTGTTGAAGGGCCGGGCGGGGTCGCTGCTGGTCTCGAACATCCCGGCCACCACCGTGGTCGCCCGCTCGGTGGCCGCCTCCTGCACGGCGGTCGCGAACGGGCCGTCGACGGGCTCGGCGAAGGCGCTGACGTCGGAGCCGGCCGACCCGAAGTCGCGGGCGAAGGCCTCGGGGAAGACCACGAGGTCCTGCTCGGCCGGCGTCAGCGCGCGCACCGCGTCGCGGTTCGCCGACGGCTCGAGCGAGGCCGCCTCCTGGACGAGGGACACCCGCAGGCGATCACTACTCATGCGCCCAGGGTGTCAGACTCGGGGCGTGCCCGACCCTTTGCCGACGTACGCCGCCGTGGTGCTGGCCGGCGGCCGGGCGACCCGCCTGGACGGGGTCGACAAGGCCGGCGTCGAGGTCGCCGGGCGGACGCTGCTCGCCCGCGCCCTGGACGCCGTGGCCGACGCCGTCGAGGTCGTCGTGGTGGGCGAGGCCGTCCCGACCGCGCTCCCGGCGACCTTCGTGGTCGAGGACCCGCGGCACGGCGGGCCGGTGGCCGGGCTGCTGACCGGGCGTGACGCGCTGCGGGGTGACCCGGCGTACGTCGCCGTGCTCGCCGTGGACATGCCCCACCTGACCCCGGGCACGCTGACCCGGCTCCGCGCCGCCGCCGCGGGCCGGGACGGGGCCGCGCTGACCGACCCGGACGGCCGCCGCCAGCTCGCGCTCGTGCTCGACACCGCCCGGCTCGACGCGGTCGCCCCGGGCCGCGAGGACCGGCACGGCCACCCGGTGCACCGGATGCTCTCCGGGCTCGACCTGGTCGACGTGGCGCCGCTCGGCCAGGAGCACCGCGACGTCGACACCTGGTCGGACCTGCGCGACCTCGCGGGCGGACCGGCGCCGGACTGCACGTCGTAGGGTCGCGCCATGCGTGCAGTCGTGACGGACGGGACCGGTGGACCCGAGGTCCTCTCGGTCGGTGAGGTCGAGCAGCCCCAGGCGGGCCCCGGCGAGGTGCTCCTCGAGGTGCGGGCGACGGCGGTGAACCGCGCCGACACCCTGCAGCGGCGCGGGATGTACCCGCCCCCGAAGGGCGCCTCGGACGTGATCGGCCTGGAGTGCAGCGGCGTGGTCGCCGCGCTCGGCCCCGACGGCGACGGCGGTCCCGTCACCGGGGCCGGCGGCGCCCCCCTGGCCGTGGGCGACGAGGTCTGCGCGCTGCTCGCCGGCGGCGGCTACGCGGCGTACGTCGCGGTGCCCGCGGGCCAGGTGATGCCGGTCCCGGCCGGCGTGGACCTCGTGACCGCGGCCGCGCTGCCCGAGGTGGCCTGCACCGTCTGGTCGAACCTCGAGATGGTCGCCGGCCTCCAGCAGGGCGAGACCCTGCTGGTGCACGGCGGCGCCGGCGGCATCGGCACCTTCGCCATCCAGCTCGCGCACCACCGCGGCGTCCGTGTCGTGGCGACCGCCGGGTCGGCCGAGAAGCTGCAGACCTGCCGGGAGCTCGGCGCCGACGTGGTCGTGAGCTACCGCGACGAGGACTTCGTGGAGGTCGTCCGGGGCCTCGGCGGCGCCGACGTCATCCTGGACAACATGGGCGCCTCCTACCTGGGTCGCAACGTCACCGCGCTCGCGACCGAGGGCCGCCTGGTCGTGATCGGGATGCAGGGCGGCGCCAAGGGCGAGCTGGACCTCGGCATGCTGCTCGGCAAGCGCGGCAGCGTCTCGGCCACCTCGCTGCGCGCCCGCCCGGTCGAGGAGAAGGCCGCCATCTGCGCCGAGGTCGTCGCCGAGGTGTGGCCGATGGTCGCCGACGGCCGGATCCGCCCGATGGTGCACGGCACCATGCCGCTCGAGGAGGTCCGCGCCGCCCACGAGCTGATGGAGGCCTCGGGCCACACCGGCAAGATCGTCCTGACGCTCTGAGCGGGTGGCCTTGACCCCGGGCCCGCTGGCTAGGGTCGTGGTCATGAGCGAGCAGCAGGACCACCCGGACCAGCAGGTCGTCGTGGTCGGCCCCGACGGGAGGTCGGTCGGCACCGGCGCCGAGGACGCTGGGGGCGAGCGCGCCGTCACCGAGCTGGTGGAGCAGCCGGCGAAGGTGATGCGGGTCGGCAGCATGGTGCGCCAGCTGCTGGACGAGGTGAAGTCGGCGCCCCTCGACGACGCGAGCCGGGTCCGGCTCCGCGAGATCCACCAGGCCTCCGTGCACGAGCTCGAGGAGGGTCTCGCCCCGGAGCTGGTCGAGGAGCTGCACCGGCTCTCGCTGCCCTTCACCGACGACTCCGTGCCCTCCGACGCCGAGCTCCGGATCGCCCAGGCCCAGCTGGTGGGCTGGCTCGAGGGGCTCTTCCACGGCATCCAGACCGCCATCTACGCCCAGCAGATGACCGCGAAGGCCCAGCTCGAGCAGGGCCGACGGGCGTTGCCCCGCGGCGCCGGCGGTCCCGACCAGGCCGGCCCGCAGCCACCGTCCGGGCAGCCGGGTGCGCCGGGCCAGCCGGGCCAGCCCGGTGAAAGCGGGGGCCACGGCACCGGCGGGATGTACCTGTAGGAGCGCCGGTGGCGGTCAGTCGCCGCGGTTCAGACGCCGGGTGACCAGCAGGCCCAGCAGCCCCACGAGCACGAGACCGGCGCCGGGGACGGCGGCCCGGACGAACGGGGTCGGCGTGTTGTTGGCCACCGGGGTCAGCGTCGCGGTCGGCATCTCCGGGGGCACCGGCGGCCGGCCGGAGCCGAGCAGGGTCTCGACCTCGGCGACCAGGTCGGCGTCGGCCAGGGCCGTGCCGCTGTCGCCGGCAGCCAGCAGGGCCTCGCCGGACAGGTCGGCGAAGACGACGTAGCGCTCCCCCTCCTCGAGGGCACCGAGGCTGCACCGGTCGTTGGTCCGCTGGGTGACCAGCTCGACCTCCTCGGTGTCGATGACCGCACCGCGGCCGGGCTTGTAGACGCGGTCCACGACCACGGAATGGAAGTAGTCGGTCTCCTGGGCGCTGACCTCGTCGCTGGCCACGCCCCGCACCGTGCCGGTGAAGACGGTCGCGGCCGACTTGGTGGCGTCGGCGAGCGAGGCGGGCGCGCAGGCCTGCGGTTCCGTGTCGGTCGCGCCGGCGGCCGGAGCGAGCAGCGCGAGTCCGAGCACCGTCGCCGGGAGGGCGGCGCGGGCGAACCGCGGGCGGCTCAGACCCGATCTCAGCATGCGCCCATGAGAGCAGACGGCAGGTCGAAGAGGCCAACCAGGGCGCGCGCCACGCCGTCGTCGTCGTGGTCCCCCACGACCTCGTCGGCCGCGGCCCGGACGTCGGGGTGGGCGTTGGCCACCGCGCAGCCCCGCCCCGCCCAGGTCAGCATCGCCACGTCGTTGGGCATGTCCCCGAAGGCGACCACGTCGGCCGCGGCGATCCCGAGACCGCCGGCGAGGTGGGCCAGGGCGACGCCCTTGGTGACCCCGCGGGCGCTGACCTCGACCAGGCCGGGCAGCGTCCAGGTGGCCTCGGCGTCGTCGCCCACGGCCGCGGTCACGGCGTCACGCAGCGCCGCGGGGTCGGCGCCCTCGTCCTGGACGAGGAGCTTCAGCCCGGGCTCGTCCCACAGCCGCTCCAGGTCGTCGACGACGAGGCCCGCGGGCGGGTCCTCGATCTCGGTGTAGGCGGCGTCGCAGACCAGGCCCGAGACCCGCTCCACCCCGAACCCGGCGCCGGGGACCGCGGCGGCCACCCGGCTCACCACGGCCCGTCCGACGGCGGGATCGAACGTGCGCGTCTCGACCGGCCGGTCGGCGGCGACGTCCCAGGTCAGCGCGCCGTTGGAGACGACCGCGAGACCGTGCGCGCCGACCACCGGCCACAGGTCGAGCATCCAGCGCCGCGGGCGGGCGGTGACCAGGACGACGTGCACCCCGCGCTCGTCGAGGGCGGCCAGCACCCGGCGGCTGGTCGCCGACAGCGTCCCGTCCGCGCGCAGCAGGGTGCCGTCGAGGTCGGTGGCGACCAGGCGGGGCGGGGTCACGGTCAGGCCCCGGTGGCGTCGGCGGTGGCGTCGGCGGTGGATCCGGTGCCGAACCAGCGCTCGAGCTCGCGGGCGGCGCCGTCGTCGTCGACGCCGTCGGTCACGGCATCGGCGGCCTGGTGCACCACGTCGATGGCCTGGCCCATCGCCACGCCGCGCCCGGCCCAGCGGAGCATCTCGACGTCGTTGCGGCCGTCGCCGATCGCCAGTGCGTCGGCGGCGGTCAGCCCGAGCGCGTCGGCCACGTGGTCCAGGCCCGAGGCCTTGGAGACCCCGGGGGCCGACAGGTCGAGCCAGGCCGTCCACCCGACGACGTAGTCCGTGCCGTGCAGGCCGAGCTCCTCCCCGAGGCGCACGAAGTCGTCGACGGTCGCCGCCGGGTCGCGGATGATCACCCGGCTGACGGGGGCCGCGACCATGTGCGCGACCGGGGTCGGGATCAGGTCCCCGCTGAGCTCACCGGTCGGGAAGGCCCGGTTGACCCGGTAGCCGACGCCGCGCTCCTCGACGGCCACGAGGGCCTCGGGGTGCAGCTGGAGGATGCGCTGCACGGCGGGACCGGCGTCGAACGTCTCTTCCCGCACCACCTCGAGCGGGGGGTAGCGGGTGACCACTGCGCCGTTGCTGGCCACCACCCAGAGCCGGTCGTCGGCCAGGTCGGCCAGCCCGAGCAGGTCGGCCACCCCGGTCATGCTGTGCGGGGACCGCCCGGAGGCCAGCACCACGTGGGCGCCGGCCTGCGCGGCCCGGCGGACCGCGGCGCGTACGGCGTCCGGGACCTCCTCGTGCGTGGTGCCGGCGCCGGTGATCCAGCGCAGCAGCGTCCCGTCGATGTCGAGGGCGACCAGCCGGGGTTGCCAGCCGGTCTCGCCCGGGGCGGGCGTGCTCATGCGGTGACCGGGGCGAGGACCTCGAGGCCGCCGAGGTACGGCCGCAGCGCCTCGGGGACGCGGACGGAGCCGTCGGCCTGCTGGTGGGTCTCGAGGATCGCCACGATCGTGCGCGGGATGGCGCACAGCGTGCCGTTCAGGGTGGCGACGGGGCGGATGCCGTCGGCGTCGCGCGAGCGGATGTCGAGGCGGCGGGCCTGGAAGTCGGTGCAGTTCGACGTCGAGGTCAGCTCGCGGTAGCGGCCCTGCGTCGGGATCCATGCCTCGCAGTCGAACTTGCGCTGCGCGGACAGGCCGAGGTCGCCGGCCGCGGTGTCGATGACGCGGTAGGCCAGCTCGAGCTTGCCGAGGAACTCCTTCTCCCAGTCCAGCAGGCGCTGGTGCTCGGCGTAGGACTCCTCCACGGTGGTGTGGACGAACATCTCGACCTTGTCGAACCAGTGCACCCGGATGATGCCGCGGGTGTCCTTGCCGTGCGAGCCGGCCTCCTTGCGGAAGCAGGGGCTCATCGCCGCGTAGCGCAGCGGCAGCGAGGCGCCGTCCAGGATCTCCTCGGAGTGGAAGGCGGCCATCGGCACCTCGGAGGTGCCCACGAGGTAGAGGTCCTGGCCCTCGATCCGGTAGACGTCGTCGGCGGCCTGGCCGAGGAAGCCGGTGCCCTCCATCGCCTTCGGCTTGACCAGCGACGGCGCGATCACGGGCGTGAAGCCGGCCTGCTGCGCCTGGTCCATGGCCATCTGCACCAGCGCCAGCTCCAGACGCGCGCCGTGCCCGGTGAGGAAGTAGAAGCGCGAGCCGGACACCTTGGCGCCGCGCTCGAGGTCGATCGCGCCGAGGATCCGGCCGAGCTCGACGTGGTCGCGCGGCTCGAAGTCGAACTCGCGGGGCTCGCCGACGTGCTCGAGGACCACGTAGTCGTCCTCGCCGCCGGCCGGCACCTCGTCGGCTGCGAGGTTGGGGATCTCCATCAGCGCGGTGCGCCACGCCGTCTCGGCCTCGCCCTGCGCGGCCTCGGCGGCCCTGACCGCGGCGGAGAGCGCCTTGGTCCGGGTGAGCAGCTCCTGCTTCTCCTCGCCCTGCGCCTGGGCGACCAGCTTGCCGAGCTGCTTCTGCTCGGCCCGCTTGGCCTCGAAGTCGGCGATCGCGGCCCGACGGTCCGCGTCGGCGGACAGCGCCCGGTCGACCACCTCGGCGGACAGGCCGCGCTTGGCCTGGGCGGCGCGCACTCGGTCGGGGTCGTCTCGCAGCAGCCGGGGGTCGATCATGGCGCCAGGCTATCGGCCCCACCGCGTCGCTCCCGGTCCCGTCCCCACCCCTGGGGCGACCTATCCTGGCGACGGCCGGGCGCACCCCCCGGCCCTCTGCCCTGCCCCTCGAGGAGCGTCGTGCCCGTCCGACCCCGCAGCCTGCCGCTGAGCGCAGGGCTGGCCTGCCTGCTGCTGCTCGGCCTGCTCGCCCTCGGCGTGCTGCAGGGCTGGGACTGGCTGGCCGCGGTCGACGACGCGGGCAGCCGCGCCGCCGCGTGGACCGCGGACCAGCCGTGGCTGCGGCAGCCGCTGCACGTCGTCGAGCTCGCCTTCGGCACGATCGGGATCACGGTGCTCACCGCGATGCTCGCGGTGGCGCTGTGGGTCAAGGGACACCGGCGCGCGGCGGCGTACGCCGTGCTGGTCGTCGGCGCGACCGCGCTCGTCACGACGGGGCTGAAGCTGCTCGTCGGCCGGGAGCGACCGCCGTGGCAGGAGCCCGAGCTGCTGCTGCTCTCCAAGGCGTTCCCCTCCGGCCACGCCTCGTCGATCACCGCGCTCGGCACCGTGGCGCTGGTGCTGGTCTGGATGCTGGTGCGGCGCGGGGGGATCCGCCGGCTGACGGCCGTGCTCGTCGCGCTGGTGGTCCTGGCGGTCTACGCCGACCGCGTGCTGCTGGGCCGTCACTACCCCAGCGACGTGGTCGGTGGGCTGCTGCTCGGCCTGGGCCTGGCCCTCGTCGGCCTGGTGCTCCAGGACCCGCTGCCGCGCAGCCACGCCCGCCGCAGCGAGCCGCTGCCGGTCGCGGGCCCCGCCCCCCGCGACCTCGCCGTGGTGCTCAACCCGAGCAAGGTCGAGGACGAGCAGGCGTTCCGGACGCTGGTCACCTCGATGGCGGTGGCCGCCGGCTGGTCCGAGCCGCAGTGGTTCCTGACCACGCCCGAGGACTCGGGCACGGGCCAGGCCGAGGCCGCGGCGGTCGCGGGCGCCGACCTCGTCGTGGTCTGCGGCGGCGACGGGACCGTGCGCGAGGTGTGCGCCGAGCTGGCCGGCACCGGGGTCCCGGTCGGGATCATCCCGGCCGGCACCGGCAACCTGCTGGCCCGCAACCTGGCGCTGCCGCTCTACATCCGCGCCGCCGTCGACATCGCGCTGACCGGCCAGGACCAGGCCGTCGACCTCGTCGAGGTCTCCGGTGACAACCTCGAGAAGACCCACTTCATGGTGATGGCCGGGATGGGCTTCGACGCCGCGATCATGGAGGGCGTCAACGACAGCATCAAGGCCCGGGTGGGCTGGCTGGCCTACGTGCTGTCGGGGCTGAAGACCCTGATGTACCCCGCGGTGAAGGTGCGGATCACCGTCGACGGCGGGGAGCCCGTCGAGACCCGGGCGCGCACGATCGTGGTCGGCAACGTCGGGCACCTGCAGGCCGGGATGCCGCTGCTCCCGGACGCGCGGATCGACGACGGGCTGCTCGACGTGGTGCTGCTGCACCCCCGCCGCTTCCTGTCCTGGATCCCGCTGGCCGTACGGGTGCTCCTGCGCCGCCGGCGCGTGGACGACCTGGTCAACCGGATGACCGGGCGCACCGTGGTGATCCGCACCGACGTGGAGACCCCCCGCCAGCTGGACGGCGACGTGATCGCGCCGGGCCACGAGCTGCGGATGGAGTGCCTGCACGGGCGGGTGCTGGTGCGCGTCCCCCGCTGAACGTGGGGGCCGGTGACGGGCTCAGTCGTCGTCGAGCAGGTGGCGCAGGTAGCGCTGCGGCTCGTCGAGGTAGCGCCGCCAGTGCGCGACCAGCTCCAGCTCCTCCCACGTCGTCCGGCGGTAGCCCCACTCGCCCACCTCGAGCAGCGTCGCACCGGGCATCGCGGCCAGGACCGGGGAGTGCGTCGCGCAGAGCACCTGGCCTCCCCGTGCGGCGACGTCCTGGAGCGCAGCGATCAGCCCGAGGGTGGCCGAGAAGGACAGCGCCGCCTCCGGCTCGTCCAGGCAGTAGAACCCGGGCGCACCGAACCGGCTCCGCAGGACCGCGAGGAACGACTCCCCATGGCTCATCTCGTGGAAGGCGGGGTCGGGTCCCCCGAGGTCCTCGACGTGGGTGAACCAGCCGTGCATGGTCTCGGCGCGGAGGAAGAACCCCCACCGCCGGTTGCCGATCCCGCGCTGGAGTCGAAGGGCGTTGCCCAGGGGGGACTCCGACCGGCGGGTGCTGTGGACGCTGTTGCGGGTGCCGCCCTCGGGGGACAGCCCGTACGCCATCGCGACCGCCTCGACCAGCGTCGACTTGCCCGACCCGTTCTCCCCGACGAGCAGCGTCACCCCGGGGTCCAGCCGCAGTCCCTCCCGGTCCAGCTGGGCCACCGCCGGGACGGTCATCGGCCAGGCGTCGGGGTCGAGCCGACGCTGTCGGTCGACGGTGACCTCGACGACCGGCGGCTGGTCGAGGTCCATGGGCGCAGGTTAGGGCGTGGCGCCGACGCCGTCGTGCTGCTCGGGCTCCTGGGCCGGCGCGGGGGCGGGGCCCTGCGCGACGAAGTCCTTCTGGCGGATCAGGACCAGGCAGAGCAGACCGGCGACCAGGGCGATCACCGCGGCGATCAGCAGGATGTGGTCGAGGGCGTCCACCACCGCGGTGGTGCCGACCTGGGTGACCAGCTCGCGGGCGGCCCCAGCCCGCCCGCCCGGGGCCGCCGCGGCCGCCGCGTCGGCGGCGACCTGCACCTGGCCCCCCGAGAGCGCGGCGGTCAGCGGGTCCAGCGCGGCCGGCGGCACCTGGGCCTGCAGCCCGGCCGTGGCGTCGGCAGAGATCTCGCGGCTGAAGATCGACCCCAGCGCGGCGATGCCGGTGGCGATCCCGACCTGGCGGAAGGTCGAGTTCACGCCCGAGGCCATCCCGGAGCGCTCGACCGCGACCACGCCGACCGCGGTCGAGGCCAGCGGCGGGTTGATCATCCCGATGCCGACGCCCGCCACCAGCAGGCCCGGGATCAGGTGGGTCCAGTCGTCGCCGACGCCGATCATCAGGGCGAGGCCGCCGGCGGTGAGCAGGAACCCCGGGGCGATCAGCCACTTGGTGGGGACCCGCTCGGTCAGCCGGCCCGCGATCGCGGCCGCCACGAACGAGGCGCCGGAGAGGAAGAGCAGGCGGACGCCGGTGCCGACCGCGGAGTAGCCGAGCACGTTCTGCAGGTAGATCACCAGGAAGGCCAGCACCGAGAAGATGGACGCGGAGACCCCGAACGCCGCAACCAGGCCGCCGGTGAAGGTCGGCTTGCGGAGCAGTGCCAGGTCGAACATCGGCTGCGACTGCTTCAGCTGGCTGACGACGAACGCGGTCATCAGCACCACGGCCGCGACCAGGCAGCCCACGACGAGGCCGTCGGACCAGGACCTCTCGCCGGCCTCGATCAGGCCGAGGACGAGGGCGGCCAGTGCGGTGCTGAAGGTGGCGAACCCGATCCAGTCGGGGCGCCCGGCGTACGGGTTGCGGGACTCGCGGACCTTGGCCAGCGTGAGCACGACGGCCCCGACGCAGAGCGGGACGTTGACCCAGAAGATCCAGCGCCACGACAGGCCGGTGGTGAGCACGCCGCCGAGGACCGGGCCGACCGCGACGGCCACGCCGGTGACGGCGCCGAAGACGCCGAAGGCGATGCCCCGGGCGCGACCGGTGTAGGTGCTGGCCAGCAGCGCGAGCGCCGTCGCGAACATCGCCGCCCCGCCGATGCCCTGGAAGGCGCGGGCCAGGGTCAGGAACAGCACGTCCTGGGCGACGCCGCACGCGGCCGAGCCGATCCCGAAGAGCACGATGCCGATCACGAAGACCTTGCGGCGGCCGTACAGGTCGGCCAGGGAGCCCGCGGTGAGCAGCAGCGCGGCCAGGCTCAGCGCGTAGGCGTCGATGACCCACTGCAGGTCGGCGATGGAGGCGTCGAGCTGGGTCTGGATGTCGGGGAGCGCGACGTTCACGATCGTGATGTCGAGCAGCAGCATGAAGACGCCGGTGGCGACCGCCACCAGCGTCCACCACGGGGAGCCGGTCGGGGAGCCGGTCGGGCTGTCGGTGGTGCGCCGGGTCTGGTCGGGGTCGGGCATGGGGATGACGATCCACCCGGACCGCGATATGGTCAAGGGGTTAACGATCAACGTGTTGCCTAACGTGAGGAGCGCCACGTGCTGGAGGTGCTGGCCGCCCTGCCGGGCCACCTGCTCTTCCGGGCGCGGATGCGGGTCGCCGCCGAGCTCGCGGACGTGCTGCCGGCGGGCGTCGACGTGCACGGCTTCTCGGTCCTGCACGTGCTGGGCGACGGCCGGGCCCGCTCCCAGCAGGACCTCGCCGAGGCGGTCGCCGTCAGCGGCACGACGGTGGGCACCGTGGCCGCAGCGCTGGTACGGCAGGGCCTGGTCGCCCGGGTCCGCAACCCGGCGGACCGTCGGTCCTGGCTGCTCACCCGCACGCCGGCGGCCGACGACGCCGTACGCCGCTGGGGCGTGCACCTCGACGAGGTCGTCCGACGGCTGACCGCACCGCTCGGGGACGCCGGGTCGGCCGAGCTGCGGGACCTGCTGCACGCGGTGACCGACCCGTACCTCGCTCGGCAGGTGCCGCCCGTGCTGAGGGCGAGCACCGGCTTCCTGGTCACCCGCCTGCACGAGCGGGCGCACCGCGACGTCCTGGAGGCGCTGGCGCCGGTCGGGCTCGAGCCGCGGCACTACGCGGCCCTGGTCGCGCTGGGCGAGACCGGGCCGGTCCCCCAGGCCGACCTGGCGCGCCACCTCGGCCTCAGCGGCGCGCGGGTGGTCCAGGTCGTCGACGGCCTGGAGGAGCGCGGGCTGGTCAGCCGGCGCGCCGCGGCCGGGGACCGGCGTACGCACCTGCTGCACCGGGAGGCCGGCGCCGACGCGGCGACCGACGCGGCGCGGGCGGCCGGGGACCGGGCGATCGGCGGGCTGCTGGCCCCCCTGACCGACGGGGAGCGGGACCGCCTGACGGTGCTGCTGCGGGCGTTCGTCTCCTAGACCGGCCGGTGCAGGTCAGCCGGGGCGGCTCAGGGACGCGCGTGGTCGACCGACTCCTGCTCCTCCGGGGAGAGGGGCTGGTCGCAGGTCCAGGCGGCGATGTTCTTGGCGTAGGTGCGCGCCTCGCTGCGACCGTGGATCGAGGTCAGCACCACCCCGTGACCGGCCTCGTCGAGCAGCGCCAGCGACCAGGAGAGGTGCCCGCCCATGTCGCCGAAGGCGTCGTAGCGCACGACGGCGAGGTTGCGCAGCGCAGCCCGGCTCTCGGCGGTGAGCGCGGCGACCTCCTGGCGCAGCCCGTGCAGGTCCTCGGGCAGCGCGTCGACCGCGCCACCACGGGGGCGCGCGGTGCGACGCAGGGCGACGACCGCGAGGACGACGGCGACCCCGGCGAGGAGGGCGAACACGGCGGTGAGCAGCGACAGGACCAGCACGTCGCCGACCCTAGACTGACCCGGTGACCAGGACGGGACGCATCGCCTACCAGGGCGAGCCGGGCGCCAACTCCCACGCGGTGTGCGCGCACCACTACCCCGCCCTGGAGCCCGTGCCGTGCGCCTCCTTCGAGGACGTCTTCGCCGCGGTCGACCAGGGCGGCGCCGACCTGGCGATGATCCCGATCGACAACTCGATCGCCGGCCGGGTGGCCGACATCCACCACTTCCTGCCCGGCTCGGGCCTGCACATCGTGGCCGAGCACTTCTGGCGGATCCAGTTCGTGCTGCTCGGGGTGCCCGGCGCGACGACCGCGGGGCTGCGCACCGTCCACAGCCACGTCCACGCCCTGGGCCAGTGCCGCAAGGTGATCCGCGAGCTCGGCCTGACCCCGCAGATCTCCGGCGACACCGCCGGCGCCGCGCGCGAGATCGCCGAGGCCGGGGACCCCACCCAGGCCGCGATCTCGCCGCGCCTCGCCGCGGAGATCTACGGCCTCGAGGTGTTGCGCGAGGACGTCGAGGACGAGGACCACAACACCACCCGGTTCGTGGTCCTCTCCCCCGACATGGTCGAGGCCGAGCCCGGCCGGGGCCCGGTGGTGACCAGCTTCGTCTTCAACGTGCGCAACATCCCGGCGGCGCTCTACAAGGCCCTGGGCGGATTCGCGACCAACGGCGTCAACATGACCAAGCTGGAGAGCTACATGGTCGACGGGCAGTTCACCGCGACGCAGTTCCTCGCCGAGGTCGACGGCCACCCGGCCGAGCCCGGTCTGGCGCGGGCGCTGGAGGAGCTGCGGTTCTTCACGCACGAGATCAACGTGCTCGGGGTCTACCCGGCCGACGCCTCGCGCCGCTGAGGGTGGGCCGGGCTGCCCGCCCCGGGACCTGCCGAACCGGCGCAATTGCGCGGTTGCAACGCACTGCCCGCGGGTAAACCTGCAGGAACGGCGCAATTGCGGCTGTTCCGACAACCACCGCCGCCCACGCCTCGCGCGGCCGCCGGCCCCGCTGGCCCTAGGCTGAGCGCCATGATGGCTCACGCGCCCTCCGGCGCCGACAGCGAGGTCGGGACCCTCCGTACGGTGCTGCTGCACCGCCCGGGTGCCGAGCTGCAGCGACTGACCCCCGGCAACAACGACCGGCTCCTCTTCGACGGCATCCCGTGGGTGGCCCGGGCGCAGGAGGAGCACGACGCCTTCGCGCAGGCGCTGCGCGACCGCGACGTCGAGGTGCTCTACCTGACCGCGCTGCTCACCGAGACCCTCGCCGACCCCGACGCCCGGGCGACCGCGATCGGCACGGCGCTCTCGGGACTCGACCTCGGCGACACGATGCGCGGCTACCTGGCCGGCAAGCTCGGCGACGCCACGCCCGCCGAGCTGACGCACTACCTGACCGCGGGCATCCGCAACGACGAGGTGCGCGGCGGGTTCGGCCTGGTCACCTCGCTGCTGCCGCACGACGCGTTCCTCATCGACCCGCTGCCCAACCTGCTCTTCACGCGCGACTCCAGCTTCTGGGTCCGCGACCGCGTCGCGATCACCTCGCTGGCGATGCCCGCCCGCAAGCGCGAGACCCAGCTGACCGAGCTCGTCTACAGCCTGCACCCGCGCTTCGACGCGGCCCCGCGCATCCACGGCCACCGCCTCGAGCACGTCGAGGGCGGTGACGTGCTGCTGCTCTCCCCGGGCGTGATCGCGGTCGGCGTCGGCGAGCGGACGACGCCCGCGGGCGCCGAGAGGCTGGCCCGCCAGGTCTTCGAGGCCGGCCTGGCCCACACCGTGCTCGCGGTCCCGATCGCCCAGGAGCGCGCGACCATGCACCTCGACACGGTCTGCACGATGGTCGACGTCGACAAGGTCGTGATGTACCCCAACGTCGCCGACTCGCTGACGGCCCACGCCGTGACCGACGCCGGCCGCGCCGACGACGGCAGCCTCCTGCTCGCGGTCGCCGGGGCCGAGCCGTTCCTCGACGCCGCCGCCCGGGCGATGGGCATCGACCGGCTGCACCACATCGACACCGGCCTCGACCCGGTCACCGCCGAGCGCGAGCAGTGGGACGACGGCAACAACACCCTCGCCCTGGCCCCCCGGGTCGCGGTGGCGTACGAGCGCAACACCGAGACCAACGCCCGCCTCGAGGAGGCCGGGATCGAGGTCGTCCGGATCTCCGGCTCCGAGCTCGGCTCGGGCCGCGGCGGACCGCGCTGCATGAGCTGCCCGATCGAGCGGGACCCGCTCCCGGTCGGCTGAGCCGCCCGGGACACGCCCCCGACGGTGGTCCGGTCCAGTGGCCCGGGTCACCGCCGCCCGCCGTGACCCCCCGCGGCACCCCCTCGTTGACCGGGGAGCAACCCCCGAGACGAGAGGTGCACCCTCATGCCCGGCACGTTCTTCGAGTCCTTCACCCCGCACGAGGTCGCCCGGATCAGCGCCGCCGGCCGACGGGTGCGCCTGCCCGACGGCTGGTCGCCGATCTGGGAGCGGACGCCGGCCGACAAGGCCTACGTGATCCTCTCGGGCGAGGTGTCCGTACGCCGTCGCGGCGAGGAGATCGCCCGCCTCGGCGCCGGTGACGTGATGGGCGAGGGCGGGATCGTGCGGCACTCGCTGCGCTCCGCCTCGCTCGTGGCGCTGACCCCGCTGGACCTGGTCCACTTCACCGCCGAGGCCGTCGAGCAGCTGTCGGCGGAGATGCCCGGCTTCCGACGGGCGCTGGACGCGGTGGCGGAGTC
>JBBSKO010000026.1:0-15732 GCA_038256225.1 Propionibacteriales bacterium
GATCAGCGTCAACGTGACGCTGATCTTCAGCGTCGAGCGCTACCGGTCCGTGATGGACGCCTACCTGACCGGGCTCGAGCAGGCCCGCGACGCCGGTCTCGACCTGGCCCGGATCCAGTCCGTGGCGTCGTTCTTCGTCTCCCGCGTCGACTCCGAGGTCGACTCCCGCCTGGAGAAGATCGGGACGGACGAGGCGACCGCGCTGCGCGGCGAGGCCGCCGTGGCCAACGCCCGGCTGGCGTACGCGGCCTTCGAGGACGTCGTCGCCTCCGACCGCTGGAAGCAGCTCGCGGAGGCCGGCGCCAAGGTGCAGCGCCCGCTGTGGGCCTCGACGGGCGTCAAGAACCCGGACTACCCCGACACCCTCTACGTGACCCAGCTGGTCGCCGACGGCACCGTCAACACGATGCCCGAGAAGACCATGGACGCCTTCGCCGACCACGGCGAGGTCGAGGGTGACACCGTCAGCGGCCGGCGCGAGCAGGCCCAGTCGGTCTTCGACCGCCTCGAGGCGGTCGGGGTCGACCTGCAGGACGTGTTCCTGACGATCGAGCACGAGGGCGTCGACAAGTTCAAGACGTCCTGGACCGAGCTGGTCGAGACCGTCCAGGGGCAGATGGACGGCGCGAAGTGACCAGCTGGAGCCGGGTGTCCTCCACGGACCCGGCGCTCGAGCTCGTGGTCGGCTCCGCGGACGGGTCGGCGTACGACGCCG
Source organism: Propionibacteriales bacterium (assembly GCA_038256225.1). Taxonomy (GTDB): domain Bacteria; phylum Actinomycetota; class Actinomycetes; order Propionibacteriales; family Nocardioidaceae; genus Nocardioides. The sequence continues at coordinate 716 of JBBSKO010000026.1, forward strand.
TCCTGGGGGGCCTGGTCGCCGACGGCGTCGCCTCCGGCATCGCCGCGGGTGACGCCACGCTGTGGGGCCCGGCCGCCGAGGACGAGGCCGGCAAGCGCCTGGGCTGGACGTCGCTCAGCACCCGGTCCCGCCCGCTCGTCGACGAGGTCGCCGCCCTGCGCGAGGAGCTGCGCGCCGCCGGGGTCACCCGGGTCGTGCTGTGCGGCATGGGCGGGTCCTCGCTGGCTCCCGAGGTCATCTGCGAGGCCGCCGGCGTCGGGCTCGACGTCCTGGACTCCTCCGACCCCGACTTCGTCCGGGCCGCCCTGGTGCGCCTGCACGAGACCGTCGTCGTGGTCTCCAGCAAGTCCGGCGGGACCGTCGAGACCGACAGCCAGAAGCGGGTCTTCGAGCAGGCGTTCACCGACGCCGGCATCGACCCCGCGGGCCGGATCGTGGTCGTCACCGACCCCGGCTCCCCCCTCGAGCAGTCCTCCCGGGAGGCCGGCTACCGGGTCTTCCTGGCCGACCCCGAGGTCGGCGGGCGCTACTCGGCGCTCACCGCCTTCGGGCTGGTCCCCAGCGGCCTGGCCGGAGTCGACACCGGCCGCCTGCTCGACGAGGCCGAGGCCGTACGCCCCCTGCTCGAGGCGGACTCCCCCGACAACCCGGGCCTGCGGCTCGGGGCCCTGCTCGGGGCGGCCAACCAGGCCGGCGCCGACAAGATGGTCCTGGTCAACGCCGGGGCGTCGTACGCCGGCTTCGGCGACTGGGCCGAGCAGCTCGTCGCCGAGTCCACCGGCAAGGACGGCAAGGGCATCCTGCCGGTCGTCGTCGGTCGCGAGGACGCGCCGAACCTGTCCGCGAGCACCCAGGACGAGGTCCTGGTGACCTTCGGGCCCGAGCACGCCGCCGGCGACGCCGACGCGCCGTCCTCCGGGTGGGGCGCGCACGTCGACGCGACCCTCGGCGCCCAGCTGCTGCTGTGGGAGCACGCCACGTCGGTCGCCGGACGGGTGATCGGGATCAACCCCTTCGACCAGCCCGACGTCGAGAGCGCCAAGGCCGCGGCCCGCGAGATGCTCGACGGGGGCGGCACCTCGCCGACCCCGCTCTTCGCCGAGGGTGCGATCACGGTCTACGCCTCCGAGGGCTGGCTCCCGCCGGGCGTCGACGACGTCGAGCACGCCGTCCGCGCCCTGCTGGCACAGCTCGACCCGGAGCACGGGTACGTCGCCGTGCAGGCCTACCTCGACCGGCACCGCGACGCAGCGCTGGCCCGGGTGCGCGACGGGCTGGCGCGCCGCACCGGCCGGCCGACGACCTTCGGGTGGGGCCCGCGCTTCCTGCACTCGACCGGGCAGTACCACAAGGGCGGCCCCGACACGGGGGTCTACCTGCAGGTCACCGGCGAGCCCGAGGCCGACCTGGCCGTCCCGGGCCGCGAGTTCACGCTGCACGAGTTCCTCACCGCCCAGGCGGTCGGCGACGGCTCGGTGCTCGCGGCCAAGGGCCGACCGGTGCTGCGTCTGCACCTGTCCTCCCCCGCCGAGCTCGACGTGGTCCGGCAGGTCCTGGGCTGATGGCCGTCGACGTGTCGCACCGGCCCGAGCCCCTGGTCGAGGTGAAGCCCGACGCCGACGCCCTGGCGACCTCGGTCGCCGGGGAGCTGCTGAACCGGCTCGCCGACGCCCAGGCCGAGGGACGGGTGCCGCAGGTCGTCCTCACCGGCGGGACCATCGCGGCGGAGGTCCACCGCCAGGTGGCCCGTCTCGCTGCCGGCGCGGACGTGGACTGGACCCGGGTCGTGCTCTGGTGGGGCGACGAGCGGTTCGTCGCCCCGGACTCCGAGGAGCGCAACGCCGTGCCCGCGCTCGCGGACCTGGTGGGCCCGCTCGGCGCGTCGCAGGTGCACCAGGCGCCCTCGACCCAGGACGTCCCCGACGTCGCGGCCGCCGCGACGGCCTACGCCGAGGCCCTGGCCGCGCACGGGCCGGACCGGTTCGACGTGGTCATGCTCGGCATCGGGCCCGACGCCCACGTCGCCTCGCTGTTCCCCGGCCACGACGCGCTGACGACGACCGGGCGGGCCACCGTCGCGGTGACCGACTCCCCCAAGCCGCCGCCGGAGCGGGTCACCCTGACCTTCGACACGCTCAACCGGACCCGCTCGGTCTGGGTGATCGCCAGCGGTGAGGGCAAGGCCGAGGCCGTGGCCGCCGGGCTCGCACCGGAGGGCAGCGTGACCGACACCCCCGCCCGGGGCGCCCGCGGTGAGGACGAGACGATCTGGTTCCTCGACACCGCGGCGGCGTCGCTGACCTGAGGGGCACCGGACCGCTGTCGCGGCCCGGCCGACGACGGTGACGCCGGCCCCGCAGTGACAGCAGCGGATCACTGCCACCTGGTGGCAGTGATCCGCTGCTGTCGTCTGGATCGAGGGCGGGCCGGGCGCACGGGCTCAGAAGATGATGTCGCCGGACTTGCGGCGCGAGCGCAGCAACGACAGGGCCTCGTCGAGGATGTCGGCGGCCTCGGCGTCGGAGCGGCGCTCCTTCACGTAGGCCAGGTGGGTCTTGTAGGGCTCGATGCGCGGCGCCGGCGGCGGGTTGGCGGAGTCCATGGACGCCGGCAGGCCGCACTTGGGGCAGTCCCACTGCTCGGGCGCGGTGGCCTCGATGGAGAACGTCACCACCGAGCGGTGCCCGTGGGAGCAGAAGTAGGTGACGGCCTGGCGGGCCGCGGCCTCGCCGCGCTCCGCCTCGCCCATCGGTCCGGCGCCGACCCGGCTTCCCCGGATCGCGTTCCCTCCACCTGCCATGTCTGGTCCCCTCGGGTCGGTGCTGCGTCGTGTCGGTGGTGCGTGGTCGGGTGGAGCGGTGCTGCGGGGTCGAGCAGGTGCGGGTGGTGCGGCCCGGCTCAGTAGGCCAGCAGGAGTCCGAGCGCGATGACGCAGGCGAACCAGATCACGCCGATGCCGACGGTGAACCGGTCGAGGTTGCGCTCGGCGACCGAGGAACCGCCGAGCGAGCTCGACACACCACCACCGAACATGTCGGACATGCCGCCGCCCCGCCCCTTGTGGAGCAGGACCAGCAGGATGAGGATGGCGCTGGTGGCCACGAGCAGGATGGTGAAGAGCGTCGTCACGGTCGGTGATCCTACGTCAGGTCGGGGCTGGTCAGAGGACCGGCATGTCGTAGAAGCGGCAGATTCCGCTGAACTCCTCGACCTGGAGGCTCGCGCCGCCGACCAGGCAGCCGTCGACGTCGGTCTGCGCCATGGTCGCGGCGACGTTGCTCGCCTTGACCGAGCCGCCGTAGAGCACCCGCACGCCGTCGGCGGCGTCGTCGCCGAGGGTCTCGCGCACGCGGGCACGGATGGCGCCGCAGACCTCCTGCGCGTCCTCGGGCGTGGCCACCTCGCCGGTGCCGATCGCCCAGACCGGCTCGTAGGCCACGACCAGCCCGGCGACCTGCTCGGCGTCGAGGCCGGCCAGCGACCCGTCGACCTGGGCCAGGGTGAAGGGCACCTGCTCGCCGGCCTGGCGGACCTCGAGGCCCTCCCCCACGCAGACGATCGGCGTGACGCCGTGGGCCAGCGCGGCCTTCGCCTTCGCGTTGACGACCGCGTCGCCCTCGTCGTGGCGCTGGCGGCGCTCGGAGTGGCCGACCACGGCGTACGAGCACCCGAGCTTGGCCAGCATCGAGGCCGACACCTCGCCGGTGTAGGCGCCCGACTCCTCGGCCGAGACGTCCTGGGCGCCGTAGCGCAGTGACAGCCGGTCGCCGTCCACCAGGGTCTGCACCGAGCGCAGGTCGGTGAAGGGCGGCACCACCACCACCTCGGACCGTGCCGGGTCGTGCCGCTTGTCCGACAGGGTCCAGGCCAGCTTCTGGACCAGGACCACCGCCTCCTGGTGGTTGAGGTTCATCTTCCAGTTCCCCGCCATCAGCGGGGTGCGGGCAGGGGTCGTGGCCACGGGTCAGTCCTCCAGGACGGTGATGCCGGGGAGGGTCTTGCCCTCCAGGTACTCGAGGCTGGCGCCGCCCCCGGTCGAGATGTGCCCGAACGCGTCCTCGTCGAAGCCGAGGGTCCGGACGGCCGCGGCGGAGTCACCGCCGCCGACGACGGACAGGCCGTCGACCTGCGTGAGCGCCCGGGCGACCGCGCGGGTGCCGTCGGCGAACGCGCCGACCTCGAAGACGCCCATCGGGCCGTTCCAGAACACGGTGCGGGCGTCGGCGAGCGCGCCGGCGAAGGCCCGCGAGGCCTCGGGGCCGATGTCCAGGCCCATCGCGTCGGGCGGGATCTCGCTGGCCGGCACGACCGAGGGCTGGGGACGCCGGTCGCCCGAGGGGAACGCGGTGTCGACGACGACGTCGCTGGGCAGCAGGATCTGCACGCCGGCCTCCTCGGCGCGCCGCAGGTAGGCGCGGCAGACGTCGACCTGGTCCTTCTCGAGCAGGCTCGTGCCGACCTCGTGGCCCTGGGCGGCCAGGAACGTGAAGACCATGCCCCCGCCGATCAGCAGCCGGTCGGTCTTCTCCATCAGGTGGTCGATGACGCCCAGCTTGTCGGAGACCTTGGAGCCGCCGAGGACCACGACGTACGGACGTTCCGGCGACTCGGTGAGGCGGCGCAGCACCTCGATCTCGGTCGCGACGAGCTGGCCCATCGCGTGCGGCAGCCGCTGCGCGACGTCGTAGACGCTGGCCTGCTTGCGGTGGACCACGCCGAACCCGTCGGAGACGAACGCGTCGGCCAAGGAGGCCAGCTGGTCGGCGAACGCGCCCCGCTCGGCGTCGTCCTTGCTGGTCTCCCCCGGGTTGAACCGCACGTTCTCAAGGACCGCGACGTCACCGTCGGCCAGCGCGTCGACCGTGCTCCGCGCGCTGTCGCCGACGGTGTCGGTGGCGAACGCGACCGGCGAGCCGAGCAGCTCACCGAGCCGCTCGGCGACCGGGCCGAGGGAGAAGGCCGGATCGGGCGCACCCTTCGGCCGGCCGAGGTGCGCCACGACCACCACCCGCGCCCCGGCCTCGGCCAGGGCGCGGAGGGTGGGCACGCTGGCGCGGACCCGGCCGTCGTCGGTGATCCGGGTGCCGTCGAGCGGGACGTTCAGGTCCGAGCGGACCAGGACCCGTTTGCCGGCGACGTCCCCGAGGGAGGCGAAGTCCGCCACGTCAGAGGGAGGTGCCGATGTAGTCGATCAGGTCGGCGAGGCGGTTGGAGTAGCCCCACTCGTTGTCGTACCAGCCGACGACCTTGACCTGGTTGCCGATGACCTTGGTCAGCGGCGCGTCGAAGATGCACGAGGCCGGGTCAGTGACGATGTCGGAGGACACCAGCGGGTCGGTGGAGTAGCGCAGGAACCGGCCGTCGGCGGCCTTCTCGACGATCGCGTTGACCTCCTCGACGGTGGTCTCGCGGCCGGCCTCGAAGGTCAGGTCGGTGGCCGAGCCGGTCGGGACCGGCACGCGCAGGGCGTAGCCGTCGAGCTTGCCCTTGAGCTCGGGCAGGACCAGGCCGATCGCCTTGGCGGCACCGGTCGAGGTCGGCACGACGTTCAGCGCGGCGGCGCGGGCACGGCGCGGGTCCTTGTGGATGTTGTCCTGCAGGTTCTGGTCCGCGGTGTAGGCGTGCACCGTGGTCATCAGGCCCTTGACGATGCCGAGGTCGTCGTTGAGCGCCTTGGCCATCGGGCCGAGGCAGTTGGTGGTGCACGACGCGTTGGAGATGACGTGGTGCGAGGCCGGGTCGTAGTCGGCGTGGTTGACACCCATCACCACGGTGAAGTCCTCGTTGGTCGCGGGCGCCGAGATGATGACCTTCTTCGCGCCGGCGTCGAGGTGCGCCTTGGCCTTGGTCGCGTCGGTGAAGAACCCGGTGGACTCCACGACGACGTCGACGCCCAGCGCGCCCCAGGGCAGGTTGGCCGGGTCGCGCTCGGCGTAGGCCTTGATCTCCTGGGTGCCGACCATGATCGCGTCGTCGGTGGCGCTGACGTCGGCGTCGAGTCGACCCAGGATCGAGTCGAACTTGAGCAGGTGCGCGAGCGACTGGTTGTCGGTGAGGTCGTTGACCCCCACGATCTCGATGTCGAGCCCCGAGGCCCGCACGGCCCGGAAGAAGTTGCGGCCGATCCGGCCGAATCCGTTGATGCCTACCCGTACGGTCACTGCACGCTCCTGAGTCGCTCGTGTGTCGCTCGTGGTCCGAGCCGTCCGGGCGCCGTCCGGGCACCCGTCCCCGACCCTATCGCTCCGCACCGGCGTCGAGCCGGGCGTCCCGGCCTACGTGCCGGTAACCGGCGCGCGGGGCTCAGGCCTCGTCGGCGAGCATCTCCTCGGTCAGCGAGGCCTCGGTGTCGGGCAGACCCAGGTCGTGGGCCTGCTTGTCGGCCATCGCCAGCAGCCGACGGATGCGCCCGGCGATCGCGTCCTTGGTCAGCACGGGCTCGTGCAGCTGGCCGAGCTCCTCCAGGGAGGCCTGCTTGTGCTCCAGGCGCAGGTGCCCGGCGAGCTTGAGGTGGTCCGGCACGTCCGCGCCCAGGATCTCCAGGGCCCGCTCCACCCGGGCGCCGGCGGCGACCGCGGCGCGGGCGGACCGACGCAGGTTGGCGTCGTCGAAGTTGGCCAGACGGTTGGCGGTGGCGCGCACCTCGCGGCGCATCCGGCGCTCCTCCCAGGCCATCAGCGACTCGTGCGCGCCGAGGCGGGTCAGCAGCTGGCCGATGGCGTCGCCGTCCCGGATCACCACCCGGTCGACCCCGCGCACCTCGCGCGCCTTGGCCGGGATGCCGAGCCGGCGGGCGACGCCGACCAGGGCCAGGGCGGCCTCCGAGCCGGGGCAGGTGATCTCCATCGAGGAGGACCGGCCGGGCTCGGTCAGCGAGCCGTGGGCCAGGAACGCCCCGCGCCAGGCGGCGACGGCGTCGCAGGTGCCGCCGGAGACGACGGCCGGCGGGAGCCCTCGTACGGGCCGACCGCGCTGGTCGACGAGGCCGGTCTGGCGGGCCAGGGCCTCGCCGTCCTTGACCACGCGCACGATGTAACGGCTTCCCTTGCGCAGGCCGTTGGCCTGCACCATCACCACGTCGGACTGGGTCCCGTAGACCTCCGCGAGGTCCTTGCGCAGCCGGCGCGCCGCGGCACCGGTGTCCAGCTCGGCCTCGACCACGATCCGTCCGCTGACGATGTGCAGCCCGCCGGCGAACCGCAGCATCGAGGCGACCTCGGCTTTGCGGCAGCAGGTCTTGGTGACCGGGATCGACGAGAGCTCTGCCTTCACCTGAGCCGTCATCGCCATGGCGCGATCCTGCCACGAACGTCAATCACGTCCGACCGCAGGCGGACCCCGGGCGGGCCTCAGGCAGGAGCACGGCCGAGGGGGACCTGCTCGGCCGCGCCCGCGAAGATCCGGGCGTACGCCGCGGCCAGCAGCACCGGGTCGTGGTGCGGCGAGCCGTCCCCGGCCCCCACCTCGTCGACCACCAGCCGGGCCCCCAGGGCCTCGACGGTGTCGGCGAGGTCCTGCTCGTGCCCGGAGACCCAGGCCCGGTCGGCCAGGACGGTGTGCACGCGGAGGTCGGGGGCGTGCTCGGCGAGCACGGCGAGGTGGTCGGCCGGGGCGAACCCGGGGGTCTCCCCCTCCTGCTCGGCCAGGTTGAGCACGACCACGAGGCGCGCGTCGGTCGTCTCCAGCGCCCGGCGCAGCGCCGGCACCATCAGGTGCGGGATCACCGAGGTGAACCAGGACCCGGGGCCCAGCACCACCCAGTCGGCCCCCGCCAGCGCGGTGAGGGCCTCCTCGCTGACCGGCGGGTCCTCGGGCACCAGGCTGATGGTGTTGATCAGGCCCTCGGTCGTGGCGACCTCGACCTGCCCGCGCACGGTGGTCAGGGCGGCCGGGTCGTCCAGCAGCCCCCGGACGGTGGCGGTGATGTCCATCGGGCACAGCGCCATCGGCAGCACCCGGCCCTTCGCGCCGAGCAGCCGGCCCACCCAGTCGAGGGCCTCGACCGGGTCGCCGAGCTGCTCCCAGAGCCCGACGATGAGCAGGTTGCCGATGACGTGGCCGCGCATCTCGCCGTCGCCCTCGAACCGGTGCTGGAGGACCTGCGACCAGGTCACGCCCCAGGCGTCGTCGCCGCACAGCGCGGCGAGCGCCATCCGCAGGTCACCGGGCGGCAGCACCTGGAACTCCCCGCGCAGCCGGCCCGAGGACCCCCCGTTGTCGGCCACCGTGACGACGGCGGTGAGGTCGTCGACGGTCAGGTCGTCGACCAGCAGCCGGAGTGCGCTCAGCGAGGCGTGCAGGCCGTGGCCGCCCCCCAGGGCCACCACGGCCTGCGCGCGCTGGTCACTCACGCCCGAGGTCCCGGTGGACGACGCGGACGTCGTGGCCCAGCGCGGCGAGACGACGTCCGGCCTCCTCGGCCATCGCGACGCTGCGGTGCTTGCCACCGGTGCAGCCCACGGCGACGCGCATGAACCGCTTGCCCTCGCGCAGGTAGCCCTGGGCCACGGTGTCCAGCAGCGGCACGTAGCCGTCGAGGAACTCCGAGGCGCCGTCGCGGCTGTAGACGTAGGCGGCGACCGCGTCGTCACGGCCGTCGCCCTCGCGCAGCTCGGGCTGCCAGAACGGGTTCGGCAGGAACCGCATGTCGGCCACGAAGTCGGCGTCGACCGGGATGCCGTACTTGAAGCCGAAGCTGATCACGGTGAGCTTCAGCCGCCGGGTGCTGGCGTCGCCGAAGGCGTCGTCGACACGGGCGGTGAGCTGGTGCACGTTGAGGGTGGTGGTGTCGATGACCAGGGCGGCCTCCGCCCGCAGCTCGGCGACGGCGACGCGCTCCCGGTGGACCCCGTCGAGCAGCCGGCCGCTGCCCTGCAGGGGGTGCGGGCGGCGCGCGGCCTCCTGGCGGCGCACGAGCACCTCGTCCGCAGCGTCGAGGAAGACCATCGAGGCCGTACGCCCGTGGGCGCCGTGGGCGAGCTGCGCGCGCAGGTCGGTGAAGAACGACCCGGAGCGGACGTCGACGACCACCGCGATCCGCTGGGTGGTGCCGAGGTTCGCATCGACGAGGCGCACGACGTCGGGCAGCAGCGCCGGGGGCAGGTTGTCGACGACGTAGAAGCCGAGGTCCTCCAGCTCCTTGGCCACGGTGCTGCGTCCGGCGCCGGTCATGCCGGTCACCACGACCAGCTCCCCCGCTCCGCTGGTCCGGTCCTGCTCGCTCATGCGTCCTCGATCTCGCCGGTGGCGGTGTTCACGGTCATCCCCACGGGGCCATCCTGCCCGGCCCCGGCCTTGCCGGCCCCGCCCGGTGCCGCGGCCACCGACTCCTTGATCGCGGCGGCGGTCCGGGGGCCGATGCCGGGCACCTGCGCGATCTCCTCCACCTCGGCGGTGCGCAGCTTCTTGAGGGAGCCGAAGTGCTTGAGCAGGGTCTTGCGCCGCACCTCACCCAGCCCGGGCACGTCGTCGAGGGCGCTCTCGACCATCGACTTCGACCGGCGGTTGCGGTGGTGGGTGATCGCGAAGCGGTGCGCCTCGTCGCGCAGCCGCTGGAGCAGGTAGAGGCCCTCGGAGGAGCGGGCCAGGATGACGGGGTCCTCCTCGCCGGGGACCCAGACCTCCTCCAGCCGCTTGGCCAGGCCCACCACGGGGATGTCGTCGATGCCCAGCTCGTCGAGCGCGCGCTTGGCCGCGGCGACCTGGGGCGGTCCCCCGTCGACGACGACCAGGCCGGGGGCGTAGGCGAACTTGCGGGGCCGGCCGGTCTCGGGGTCGACCAGCATCGGCCCCTGTGGCTCGGTTCCCGAGGAGGCGACGGAGGAGCGGTCTCGAGGGGCGACGCGCTCGGACTTCGCCTGCTCGTCGAGCAGCCGCTTGAAGCGCCGCGTGATCACCTCGTGCACCGACGCCACGTCGTCCTGCCCGTCGACGCCCCGGATCACGAACCGGCGGTACTCCCCCTTGCGGGACAGCCCGTCCTCGAAGACCACCATCGAGGCCACGACCTCGGTGCCCTGCAGGTTGGAGACGTCGTAGCACTCGATCCGCAGCGGGACGTCGTCGAGCTCCAGGGCCTGCTGGATCTCCTCCAGCGCCCGGTTGCGGGTGGTGAGGTCGCTGGCACGCTTGGTCTTGTGGAGCACCAGCGCCTGACCGGCGTTGCGGGCCACGGTCTCCTGCAGCGTCTTCTTGTCGCCGCGCTGGGGCACCCGGATGCGTACCCGGGCCCGGCGCAGGTCGTTCAGCAGCTGCTCGAAGGTCTCCACGTCGGGCGGCAGCTCGGGCACCAGGATCTCGCGCGGCACCGAGTCGGCGTCACCGGCGTAGAGCTGGAGCAGGAAGTCCTCGACCAGCTCGGGGGTGCCGCCGTCGTCGGTGCGGTCCGCGACCCAGCCGCGCTGGCCGCGGATCCGCCCGCCGCGGACGTAGAAGACCTGCACGGCGACCTCGAGCGGGTCCTCGGCCAGCGCGATCACGTCGGCGTCGGCGCCGTCGGAGAGCACCACGGCCTGCTTCTCCAGGGCCCGGTTCATCGCGCCGAGGTCGTCGCGCAGCCGGGCGGCCTTCTCGAAGTCCATCTCCTCCGAGGCGGCGTACATCTCCTGCTCGATGCGACGCAGGAACGGGCGCGTGCGACCGCCCATGAAGTCGCAGAAGTCGTCGACGATCTGGCGGTGCGCGTCGGCGTCGACGTTGCCGACGCAGGGCGCGGCGCACTTGTCGATGTAGCCGAGCAGGCAGGGCCGGCCGATCTGCTGGGAGCGCTTGAAGACACCGTTGCTGCAGGAGCGCATCGGGAAGACGCGCAGGAGGACGTCGACGGTCTCGCGGATCGCCCAGGCGTGGCTGTAGGGCCCGAAGTAGCGGGTGCCCTTGCGCTTCGCGCCGCGCCCGACCATCACCCGGGGGAACTCCTCGCCCGTGGTCACCGCCAGCCACGGGTACGACTTGTCGTCGCGGTACTTGACGTTGAAGCGGGGGTCGTACTCCTTGATCCAGGAGTACTCCAGCTGCAGCGCCTCGACCTCGGTGTTGACCACCGTCCACTCGACGCCGGCCGCCGTGGTGACCATGGAGGCCGTGCGCTGGTGCAGGTTGGAGATGTCCTGGAAGTAGGACGACAGGCGGGCCCGGAGGTTCTTGGCCTTGCCGACGTAGATCACGCGGCCCGCGGCGTCCCGGAACCGGTAGACACCCGGCTGGGTCGGGATCGAGCCGGGCTCGGGGCGGTAGGACAGGGGCCCGCGGGAGCTGCGCGAGGAGCGGGCGGGAGTCACGACCCAACCCTACGAGCGGGCTCCGACGCCCCTGCGGGCGGTCGCCCGGCGGGTCCGGTCAGGCGAGGCTGATCTCGCCACCGGCGACGGTGACCTCGACGGCCGGCAGCGGTGAGCCGGCCGGTCCCGACTCGGGCTCGCCGGTGTCGAGGGAGAACACGCTGCCGTGGCAGGTGCAGCTGATGCCGGACTCGTCGATGCCGGTCACCGGGCAGCCCTGGTGCGTGCAGATCGACGAGAACGCCTTGAAGTCGCCCTCGGTGGGCTGGGTCAGCACCACGCCCTGCTCCTCGAGGATCACGCCGCTGCCCACGGGCACGTCGGCCGTCGCAGCGAGCGGGCCGTCGGCCTGCGGCGACGGCGCCGCGCTGGCCGGGGAGTCGCTACCCGAGCCGGAACCGCCGCAGGCGGCGAGCACCGGCGTGGCGAGGCCGAGGGTCGCGGCACCGCTCAGGGCACGACGACGGGACAGGCAGGGGGGACGGACGGCGTCGGCCACGACGGGCTCCTCGAGGGTTGTGCGGGCACCGGGGACGGTCTCCGGGTGAGCGTATCCAGCGCCCGGTCAGGCGGAGCGGGACGTGACCTTGGCCGCCGCGCGCTTGCGGGCCGGGGCGGTCGCCCCGGTCGAGGCGGTCGAGACGGCAGCGGCCTTCCTCTCCGCGGCCGCCTTCTTCGCGGCGGCCTTCTTCCCGGCCTTGGTCGTGGGCTCCGGGGGCGGCGGCGGCTTGCGCGGGGGTCCCGGCTGCGTGGCTCCCCTGCCCTCGATCAACGGGGCGAGGAACTGCCCCGTGTAGCTGCCCTCGACCTGGGCGACGTCCTCGGGCGTGCCCTCGGCGACGACCTGGCCACCGCGCGACCCGCCCTCGGGGCCCATGTCGACGACCCAGTCGGCGGTCTTGATGACGTCCAGGTTGTGCTCGATCACCAGCACCGTGTTGCCCTGGTCGACCAGCCGGCCGAGGACGAGCAGGAGCTTGCGGATGTCCTCGAAGTGCAGGCCGGTGGTCGGCTCGTCGAGGACGTAGACGGTGCGCCCGGTGGAGCGCTTCTGCAGCTCGGCGGCCAGCTTGACCCGCTGCGCCTCGCCCCCGGACAGGGTCGTGGCCGGCTGGCCGAGGCGGACGTACCCGAGCCCCACCTCGACCAGGGTGCTGAGGTGGCGCGCGATGCCGGGGACCGCGGCGAAGAACTCCGCGGCCTCCTCGATGGGCATGTCGAGGACCTCGGCGATGGTCTTGCCCTTGAAGTGCACCTCGAGCGTCTCGCGGTTGTAGCGGGCGCCGTGGCAGACCTCGCACGGCACGTAGACGTCGGGCAGGAAGTTCATCTCGATCTTGATCGTGCCGTCGCCGGAGCAGCCCTCGCAGCGCCCGCCCTTGACGTTGAAGGAGAAGCGGCCCTGGAGGTAGCCGCGGACCTTGGCCTCCTGGGTGGAGGCGAAGAGCTTGCGGACGTGGTCGAAGACGCCGGTGTAGGTGGCCGGGTTGGACCGCGGCGTCCGCCCGATCGGCGACTGGTCGACGTGGATGACCTTGTCGACGTGCTCGAGGCCGGTGATCTTCTGGTGCCGGCCGGGCACGGCGCGGGCGTTGTAGATCTGCTTGGCCAGCGAGGTGTAGAGGATGTCGTTGACCAGCGTCGACTTGCCCGAGCCCGAGACGCCGGTGACGGCGACGAAGAGCCCCAGCGGGAAGCTGGCGGTGACGTCGTGCAGGTTGTGCTCCTTGGCGCCCACCACGGTGAGCTCGCGGCCCCGGGTGCGGGGGCGACGGACCTCGGGCACGGGGATCTCGCGGCGACCGGAGAGGTACATCCCGGTCATCGAGTCGGGGTGGGCGTACAGGTCCTCGACGGTGCCGCTGTGGACGACCTGGCCGCCGTGCTCACCGGCGGCGGGGCCGAAGTCGACGACCCAGTCGGCGACCTTGATCGTGTCCTCGTCGTGCTCGACGACGATCAGGGTGTTGCCGAGGTCGCGCAGGCGTACGAGGGTCTCGATCAGCCGCTGGTTGTCGCGCTGGTGCAGCCCGATCGAGGGCTCGTCGAGGACGTAGAGCACGCCGACCAGGCCGGCACCGATCTGGGTCGCGAGGCGGATCCGCTGCGCCTCCCCGCCCGAGAGCGACCCGGAGGGCCGGTCCAGGGAGAGGTAGTCGAGGCCGACGTCGAGCAGGAACCGCAGCCGCTCCTGGATCTCCTTGAGCACCTGCTCGGCGATCTGACGCTCACGGGTGCTGAGCTCGAGGGTCTCCAGGAAGGCGGCGGCCTCGTTGATCGGCAGCGCGCACACCTCGGCGATGTTCATCTCGCCGTGCTCGGTCGAGCCCATCGTCACCGCGCGGATGACCGGCTTGAGCCGGCTGCCCTGGCAGGTGGGGCAGGGGACCTCGCGCATGAACCCCTCGAAGCGGTCCCGGCTGGTGTCGGTCTCGGCCTCGCGGTGGCGGCGCTCGATGTAGGGCCGCACGCCCTCGAAGGCGGCGTGGTAGCTGCGCTGCCGGCCGTACCGGTTGCGCGTGACGACGTGCACCTTGGTGCTGTGGCCGTCGAGCACCGAGCGGCGCGCCTTGGCCGAGAGGTCGTCCCACGGCGTGTTGAGGTCGAAGCCCAGCTCGTCGCCGAGCGCGCCCAGGAGCTTGAGGAAGTAGTCGGCGACGTGCGCGCCGGACCACGGCTGGATGGCGCCCTGGCCGAGGGTGGCGGTGCCGTCGGGCACGACCAGCTCGGGGTCGACCTCCATCCGGGTGCCCAGGCCGCTGCAGGCCGGGCAGGCGCCGAACGGCGAGTTGAAGGAGAACGAGCGGGGCTCGAGCTCGTCGGTGTCGAGGACGTGCTCGTTGGGGCACGACATCTTCTCGCTGAACCGCATCTCGCGCTGCGGGTCGCCGTCGGGCAGGTCGACGAAGTCGAGCAGGACCAGGCCGTCGGCGAGCTTGAGCGCGGTCTCGACGGAGTCCGTCAGCCGGCGCTTGGCCGTCTCCTTGACCGCGAGCCGGTCGACGACGACCTCGATGGTGTGCTTCTTCTGCTTGTCCAGGGTCGGCGGGTCGTCGAGCGCGTGGGTCTCGCCGTTGACGCGGGCGCGGCTGAAGCCCTGCACCTGGAGCTGCTTGAAGAGCTCGAGGTACTCGCCCTTGCGGCCGCGGATGACGGGGGCCAGCACCTGGAAGCGGCGGCCCTCCTCCAGCGTCAGCACCCGGTCGACGATCTGCTGCGGCGTCTGCCGCTCGATCGGGGCGCCGCAGGTGGGGCAGTGCGGGTGGCCGGCCCGGGCGTAGAGCAGGCGCAGGTAGTCGTAGACCTCGGTGATGGTGCCGACCGTCGAGCGCGGGTTGCGCGAGGTCGACTTCTGGTCGATCGACACGGCGGGCGAGAGGCCCTCGATGAAGTCGACGTCGGGCTTGTCCATCTGGCCCAGGAACTGGCGGGCGTACGCCGAGAGCGACTCGACGTAGCGGCGCTGCCCCTCGGCGAAGATCGTGTCGAAGGCCAGCGACGACTTGCCGGAGCCCGACAGGCCGGTGAAGACGATCAGCGAGTCACGCGGGAGGTCGAGGGAGACGTTCTTGAGGTTGTGCTCCCGGGCGCCCCGGATGATGAGCTGGTCAGCCACGCTGGTCCTTCCGGTGCTCGGCCCGCGCCCGGGTGGGTCACGGGCTGGTCGAACACATGTTCGTCGTCACGAGGCCCGACGCGCAACTCCGCGCGTGGTCCGTCATTCAGGCTCTCACGGGA
>JBBSKO010000027.1:0-15689 GCA_038256225.1 Propionibacteriales bacterium
CGGTCAGCGACGTCTCCGCGACGTTCGTGGACAGCACGATCCGGCGCCCGGCGTGGGAGGAGAAGACCCGGTGCTGCTCGGCGGCGGAGAGCCGGGAGAACAGGGGCAGGACCTCGACGTGCCCGCCCCGGCCGTTGCGGGCGCCGCGGTCGAGGCCGAGCGCCTGCTCGAGGGCCTCGGCGGTGTCGCGGATCTCGCGCTCGCCGGGCAGGAACACCAGGACGTCGCCGTTGCCCTCGCCTGCGAGCTCTCGGCAGGCCTCGACGACCGCCTCGGTCTGGTCACGCTGGACCGGCTCGCCGTCCTCGTCGTCCTCGGGCAGCTCCAGCAGCGGGCGGTAGCGGACCTCGACGGGGAAGGTGCGCCCGGTGACCTCGACGACCGGCGCCGGGGTATCCGGCCCGGCGCCGAAGTGCTGGGAGAACCGCTCGACGTCGATGGTGGCCGAGGTGATGACGACCTTGAGGTCCGGCCGACGCGGGAGGAGGCGCTTGAGGTAGCCGAGCAGGAAGTCGATGTTGAGGCTGCGCTCGTGCGCCTCGTCGATGATCAGGGTGTCGTAGCGGCGCAGGTCACGGTCGCGCTGCAGCTCGGCCAGCAGGATGCCGTCGGTCATCACCTTGATCCGCGTCGCTTTCGAGGTGCGGTCGGTGAAGCGGACCTGGTACCCGACCGGGGCGTCCGGGCCGCCCAGCTCGGTGCCCAGCTCGTCGGCCAGCCGCTCGGCGACCGAGCGCGCGGCGATCCGGCGCGGCTGGGTGTGGCCGATGATCCCGCCGGACCGCGTGCCGTCCGCAGCCCGCTCGGGTCCGCGTCCACGACCCAGCTCGAGGCAGATCTTGGGCAGCTGGGTGGTCTTGCCCGAGCCGGTCTCACCGGCCACGACGACGACCTGGTGGTCGCGGATCGCGGCGGCGATGTCGTCGCGGCGCTGGGAGACCGGTAGGTCGGCGGGATAGGTGATCGTCCACGAGGGAGCACTGCCGGCCATGATGCGCACCATTCTGCCCCGGCGCCCCGGGTGGTCGTGCGCCGCCGGGGCGGGCGCGGGGCTTTGGCCGCTCGGCACGCACGCCCTAGCGTGGAGTTGGGTCCTCCAGGATTGTCTGACAATCTTGGCGCGACCCCCGCACGATCGACCCGCTCGACCGTCCCCGACTCCGTCAGGAGGCCGCCGATGACCACCTCGGTCACCACGCCCAGCCAGGCCACGCCCGCCACGCACCCCTCGGTCCACGAGCTCGAGGGCTCGGCCGCCTTCACCCGTTCCGAGGCGCACACGGCGCACAACTACCACCCGCTCCCGGTGGTCGTGGCGAACGCCGAGGGCGCGTTCATGACCGACGTCGACGGCCGTCGCTACCTCGACCTGCTCGCGGGCTACTCCGCGCTGAACTTCGGGCACAGCCACCCCGGCCTGCTCCGCGTCGCGCACGAGCAGCTCGACCGGCTGACCCTGACCAGCCGCGCGTTCGTGCACGACCAGTTCGCCGACTTCACCGAGGGCCTCGCCGCGCTCTGCGGCAAGGACTCCGTGCTGCCGATGAACACCGGCGCCGAGGCCGTCGAGACGGCGATCAAGGTCAGCCGCAAATGGGGCTACCAGGTCAAGGGCGTGCCGGCCGACCAGGCCGAGATCATCGTGGCCTCCGGCAACTTCCACGGCCGCACCACCACCATCGTCGGGTTCTCCGACGACCCGGCCGCCCACGACGACTTCGGCCCGTTCGCGCCCGGCTTCGTCACCGTCCCGTACGGCGACCTCGCCGCGCTCGAGGCCGCGATCACGCCGAACACCGTCGCCGTGCTCGTCGAGCCGATCCAGGGCGAGGGTGGCGTGGTGATCCCGCCCGAGGGCTACCTGCGCGGGATCCGCGCGGCCTGCACGCGGGAGAACGTGCTCTTCGCCGCCGACGAGATCCAGGCCGGCCTGGGCCGCACCGGGCGCACCTTCGCCTGCGACCACGAGGACGTCGTCCCGGACATCTACATCCTCGGCAAGGCGCTCGGCGGCGGCATCGTGCCGGTCTCGGCGATCGTGGCCGACAACGACGTGCTCGGCGTGCTGCGCCCCGGCCAGCACGGCTCCACCTTCGGCGGCAACCCGCTGGCCTGCGCCGTGGGCGCCGAGGTCGTGCGGATGCTGGCCACCGGCGACTTCCAGCGACGCGCCGCCGAGCTCGGCGAGATGGTGCGCGAGCGCCTCGAGGGCCTGGTCGGCCACGGCGTGGTCGGGGTCCGGGTACGTGGCCTGTGGGCCGGCGTCGACATCGACCCGGCGCGCGGCAGCGGCCGCGAGATCTGCGAGGCCCTGATGGAGCGCGGCGTGCTGGCCAAGGACACCCACGGCTCGACCATCCGCCTCGCCCCGCCGCTGGTCATCGACGCCGACGACCTGGCCTGGGGCCTGGACCAGCTCGCGGAGGTCGTCGCGGGCTGATCAGTCCGGCAGCGTCCCGACCAGCGCCAGCAGCGCGTTGGTCACCAGGTCGAGCAGCTCGGCGCGGCTCACGCCGCCGGGGTCGTCGTACCACCCGAGCACGAGCTGCTCGACCAGCGCCGCCCAGCCCCGCACCACCAGCCGGTGGCGCGGGCTGTCGGCGATCAGGCCCTGCCTCGTGCCCTCGGTGAAGAGCCGGTCGGTCAGCGCGTGCAGGGCCTCGTCGTAGATCTCGCGCAACGTCGGGTTGCCCCCCGCGGCGCCGCGCACCAGCGACAGGTAGCCCTCGTGGTTGGCCACCACGAAGTCGACGTACGCCGTCATCGACACCGCCAGCCGCTCCACCGGGTCCCCGGTCTCGGGGGGCGCGGTCTGCTCGATCAGCGCGTCGGCCGCTCGCCGGACGACGGCCTCGTGGAAGTCGGCCTTGTTGCCGAAGTAGTGGTAGAGCAGCCCGCGCGAGACGCCGGCCTCGACGGCCAGCAGGTCGATCGACAGCTCGTCGACCGGGCGGGTGGCCAGCAGCCGCACCCCGAGGTCCAGCAGCTGCTTGCGCCGCTGCTCCGGACTCAGCCGGGAGCGGGGCGGGCGTGGTGCGGGCGCGGTCACATCCCGAGTCTATTGACACCTGTTCAATAGCGCCAATACCGTCCCACCCATGACTCCCTCCACCACCGTCGACGTGCTCGTCATGGGCGCCGGGTTCGCCGGCCTGTGCGCCGCGATCAAGCTCGACGAGGACGGCGAGCGCGACCTGGTCGTGATCGAGAAGGGCTCCGACGTCGGCGGCACCTGGCGCGACAACACCTACCCCGGCGCCGCCTGCGACGTCCCGAGCCAGCTGTACAGCTACTCCTTCGCCCCCGGCGACTGGTCGATGTCCTTCTCGCCGCAGCCCGAGATCCAGGCCTACCTGCAGCGCGTCGCGCGCGAGTCCGGCGTCCTGGACCGGTTCGTCCTCGACACCCGCGTCGACGGCGCCACCTGGGACCAGGACGAGCAGCGCTGGCTGGTCGAGACCACGGGCCCGCACGGCCGCACGACCTACGCCGCGCGCGTCGTCGTCTCCGCGACCGGCGGCCTGTCAGAGCCGAAGATGCCCGACGTCGAGGGCATCGAGGACTTCGGCGGGGAGCTCTTCCACTCGGCGCGGTGGGACCACGGCACCGACCTGACCGGCAAGCGGGTGGCCGTCATCGGCACCGGCGCCTCGGCCATCCAGATCGTGCCGCAGGTCGCCGGGACGGCCGGTCACCTCGACGTCTACCAGCGCACCGCGCCGTACGTCATCCCTCGCCACGACCGCAGCTACAGCCGCCTCGAGCGGCTCGCCCTGCGCCACGTCCCCGGCCTGCAGACCCTCTACCGCACGGCGATCTACTGGGGCCGCGAGGCCTACGTCCCCGCCTTCACCCGGCAGCCGAAGCTGGCGTGGCCGGCCAAGAAGATGGCGCTGGCGAACCTCGAGAAGGGCGTGACGGACCCGGAGCTGCGTGCCCGGCTCACGCCCGACTTCGAGATCGGCTGCAAGCGGATCCTGATCTCCAACACCTACTACCCCGCCCTGGACCGTGACGACGTCGACGTCGTCACCGACCGGATCGAGCGGGTGACGCCGACCGGCATCGTCACCGCCGACGGCACCGAGCGCCCGATCGACGTCCTGATCGTGGCCACCGGCTTCTTCACCACCGAGCTCCCGGTCACCGAGCACCTCGTCGGCCGGACCGGTGAGACCCTCGCCGCGCAGTGGAAACGCACCGGGATGTCGGCATTCAAGGGCACCGCGGTGGCGGGCTTCCCCAACCTGTTCTTCCTGGTCGGCCCCAACACCGGCCTGGGGCACTCGTCGATGGTGTTCATGATCGAGTCGCAGGTCTCCTACCTGCGCTCGGTGCTGCGCTCCCTGCGCGAGGGCTCGTGGGCCGAGGTCGAGGTGCACGCCGAGGCCGAGCACGCCTGGTCGGCCGGGCTGCAGCGGCGGATGCGCCGTACCGTCTGGCACACCGGCGGCTGCGCCAGCTGGTACCTCGACGACAAGGGCCGCAACACCACGCTGTGGCCCCGCTCGACCTTCGCCTTCCGCGGCACCACCGCCTCCTTCGACGAGGACGCCTTCCGCCTCACCCGGCGCCGCCGCACCACCCGTACGACGCCCGGGGACGACCCCGGGACCGACCCCCAGACCGAGAAGGTGCCCGCATGAAGACGCTCGACGACAAGGTGGTCGTGATCACCGGTGCCGGCTCCGGCATCGGCCGCGCCCTGGCCCTCGACCTCGCCCGCCGTGGCTCCCGCCTGGCCCTCTCCGACGTGTCCGAGGCCGGCCTGGCGGAGACCGTCGCGCTGGTCGAGGCCGCCGGTGTCCGCGAGGTCCGCTCGGACCCGCTCGACGTGGCCGACCGCGCCGCCTTCGAGGCCTACGCCACGGAGGTCGCCGCGCACTTCGGCCGCGTCAACGTGGTCGTCAACAACGCCGGGGTCGCCCTCGCCGGCAACCTGCTGGACCTCTCGTGGGAGGACATGGACTGGATCACCGGCATCAACTTCACCGGCGTCCTGCACGGCACCAAGTTCTTCCTGCCGCACCTGATCGCCTCCGGCGACGGCCACGTGGTGAACCTGTCCTCGCTCTTCGGGCTGCTCTCGATACCGGGCCAGAGCATGTACAACGCCGCGAAGTACGCGGTGCGCGGGATGACCGAGTCGCTGCGCGAGGAGATGCTCATCGCCGGCTACCCGGTGGGGGTCACCTCGGTGCACCCCGGCGGGATCAAGACGGCGATCGCCCGCAGCGCCCGGGTCTCCGACAAGGAGGACCAGGCGGCGACCGCGAAGCTGTTCGACGAGAAGCTGGCCAAGATGACGCCCGAGCGTGCCGCCGAGATCATCGTCAAGGGGGTCCTGACCAACAAGGCCCGGGTCCTGGTGGGGCTCGACGCCCACCTGCTGCACCACTTCGCCCGACTCACCGGCTCGCGCTACCAGGACGTCGTGGCCAAGGTCTACGGCCGGATCGCGCCGAAGGGCGCCGTGGTGTGATCCGGGGGTGAGCCCTGCAGACTCCCCCGCCGTGGGCACCGCCGTGCACGTCGCGATGACCAAGTGGCGCGCCCGCCCGCACTGGGAGTTCGACGCGGTGGTGCTCGGCCACGACCAGCACGGCACCTGGCTCGGGATACCGGTCGGGACGTCGCACACCCGCCCCGGGATGGCGTTCGCCTCCGAGGTCGCGAGCGTGACCCTGGTGCCGGCCGACGGCACCTGGGCGCTGGCGTCCTTCCACGCGCCGGGCATCTGGTGCCGCACCTACGTCGACGTGACGACCCCGGCCACGTGGGACCGGACCGGCGACGTGCCGGTGCTGCGCGCCGTCGACCTCGACCTCGACGTCATCCGCGGCGGGCACGGTCGGGTCTGGGTCGACGACGAGGACGAGTTCGCCGAGCACCGCGTCACGCTCGGCTACCCGCCCGAGGTGGTGGCCGCCGCCGAGCAGTCGGTCGGGGCCGTCCTGGCGGCGGTCACCGACCGCGTCGCGCCGTACGACGACCACACGCCGGCGACCTGGCTGCAGCAGGTCACCGGGGGCTCAGCGCCCTGAGCCGCCCCGTGGCGGGTCCTCGTCGGTCGGCTCCACGGGCAGGAACAGCATGTCCGTGAGGCTGGTGGAGGTCGTCGACCCGGGCTGCCGGGCCTGCCGGGCCTGATGCGCCTGCTGGGCCTGCTGCGCCTGCTGGACCGCCGCCTCACGCTCGGCGGGCGGGACCTCCTCGGTGGTGACGTGCTCCACCGCGGCGACCTGCACCGTCGGGGGCTGACGTCGCTTCGTCGGCATCACCGTCGGGCCGACCAGGCGGGGCCCGGCCAGCCTGCTCTCCAGCCGGCGGGCGTTGCGGCCGACCGGCTGGGCGATGTACTCGCCGAGGATCACGCCGGAGGACAGCGCGATGGCCACGGAGATCGCGGTGATCATCGAGGCCAGGCCGGGGGAGGTGTCGCCCTCGGCCATCAGCGACAGGCCGCGGTAGATCGAGAGGCCCGGCAGCAGCGGCACCAACGTGGAGACCGCGAGCACGAGGGTCGGGAACCGCAACCGGGCCGCGACCGGGAAGCTCACCAGCCCGACGAACAGCGCGGCGAAGGCGACCGACCAGGCCCGGCCGAAGCCGAGGTCGACGGTCTGCGAGATGACCATCGCGACCGCCCCGATCAGGCCGACCGGCAGCAGGCTGCGCTTGGGGGCGTAGGAGGCGAAGGCGAACGCCGACGTCGCGACCGCCGCGCCGAGGGCCATCAGCGGCAGGTCCTGCAGCCGCAGTGCCGCGGGCTCGAGGGTCCCGACGCTGATGCCGAGGGCCCCGGCCAGCGAGATGGCGCCGCTGACGCCGGCGATGATGCCGGCCGTGGCGAGGATCGCCTCGGTCAGCCGGGCGGTGGCCGTGACGTAGAACCCCGAGAGCGCGTCCTGCAGTGCACCCAGGAACCCGATCCCCGCCAGCAGCACGATGATGCTCGCGGTGACGACCAGGGACGGGTCCAGCGAGACCGGCAGCAGGGTGGCGACGGCGGCGACCATCGTGGCCACCGCACCCCCCGCGACCTGCTGGTAGAACAGCGGCAGCCGACGGCGCGACATGGCCCGCTTCAGCTGGTCGATGACGACCGCCGCGGTCAGCGCGATCAGCGCGACCAGGGGCCCGCCGCCCAGCGACACCGCGGTGCCCGCGGCCATCACTCCCCAGCCCGCGGTGACGGCCCAGCGCGGCCGGGCGTGTCCGGACGAGGTGATCCGGGCCAGCCGGGCCCGGGCCTCGCGCAGCGTGGCGCGATCGGCGAGCACGTCGCGCACGAGGTGGTCGACGCGGGTCAGGTCCTCGTAGTCGATGTCGCGCTGGGCGACCTGGCGCGAGTGCCCGATCGGGGGTGTCTCGGGGTCGCCCTGGAAGCTCATCGACAGCGAGGTGAAGGTGATGTCGACGTCGGCGTTGTGCAGCCCGGCGTGCCGGGCGATCGACTGCATCGTCGCGGACACGTCGGCCGCGCCGGCGCCGCTGGAGAGCAGCAGCTCCCCCACGCGCAGGGACAGGTCGATGGTCAGGCTGACGTGGGCCGGGTCGACGATCTCGCGTCGCGAGACCCGGCGCATCGTGCCGGTCTCCGACAGGCGCATCACACCGGTCTCGTCGAAGCCGGCCGAGGTCGGGGGCGTGCTCGGCGCGCGCTCGGAGCCGCGGTCGGGCCGGCGCGCCGCGGAGGCGCGGGCGGTGCCGCGGGAGGGGGTGGCGGTGGCGGTGGGGGCAGGGGTGCTGGGGCGTGCGGCCTGGTGGCCGGACGCCCGCTGACGGACGTCTCTCATCTCTTCGATGGTCCCAACCCGCACCCCCGTCACCAAACCGTGACGCGGCGCGCGCGGGTGATGTCCGACACCTCGCTGCGCCGGTCCACCGTGTGGTCCGATGGAGCCGTGCGCATCGACTTCCACGCCTCGCCCGAGCCGACCCTCGGGGTGGAGTGGGAGCTGGCCCTGGTCGACAAGACCACCCGGGACCTCGACAACCGCGCCGCCGACCTCTTCGCCGCCGCACGACCCGTACTGCCCGACCCCGGACGCGTCCACGAGGAGCTCCTCCGCAACACCGTCGAGGTCGTCACCGGCGTCTGCCGCACCACCGCCGAGGCCGTCGACGACCTCCGCGGAACGCTCGGGGCGCTGCTGCCGGTCGCCGACGAGCTGGGCCTGGACCTGTACGGCGGCGGCACCCATCCCTTCGCCCGCTGGACCGAGCAGGAGCTGACCGAGGGCCACCGCTACGCCGAGCTGATCAACCGCACCCAGTGGTGGGGGCGCCAGATGCTGATCTGGGGCGTCCACGTCCACGTCGGGCTGCCGGCCCAGGAGCGGGTGATGACGGTGCTGTCGGCCATGCTCACCTCCTATCCGCATCTGCAGGCGCTGTCGGCGTCCTCGCCGATCTGGGCCGGCACCGACACCGGGTACGCCTCCAACCGTGCGCTGATGTTCCAGCAGCTGCCGACGGCCGGGCTGCCCTTCCAGTTCCAGACGTGGGCGGAGTTCGAGGCCTTCGCCGAGGACCAGCTGACCACCGGCGTCATCGACGGGCTCAGCGAGATCCGGTGGGACGTCCGACCGGCCGCGCACCTCGGGACGCTGGAGAACCGGGTCTGCGACGGGGTGTCCCGGGTGGACGACCTGAGCGCGCTGGTCGCCCTGATGCACTGCCTGGTCGTCGACCTCGACCAGCGGGCCGCGGCCGGGGAGCGGCTCACGGTGCTGCCGCCGTGGCACGTGCAGGAGAACAAGTGGCGTGCCGCGCGCTACGGCCTGGACGCGATCATCGTGGTCGACGAGCGCTCGACCGAGCGCCTGGTCACCGACGACCTCGCCGACCTGCTCGACCGGCTCGCGCCGACCGCGAGGCGGCTGGGCTGCGTCGACGAGCTCGCGTCGGTCGAGGACCTCGTCGCGCGGGGGGCCTCGTACCAGCGCCAGCGCCGGGTCGCCGCCGCGCAGGACGGTGACCTGGTCGCCGTCGTCGACTCCGTGGTGCGTGAGCTCAGGGACGGGCTGGGCTGAGGCCGCCTGACCCGGCCGGGTCAGGCGGCGTAGCCGCCGGGGGGCGGCACCATCTCCAGGCGGACCCCGAGCAGCCGCACCGGCCGGGCCCGCTCGTCCTCGTCGAGCCGGTCCAGCAGCGCCACGGCGGCGTCCGCGACGACCACTGTGTCGGCGGAGGCCACCGGCAGGGTCCGGCTGCGGGTCAGGGTCGTGAAGGGGCGCAGCCGCACCTTCAGCACCACCCGCGCCACCGGCCGACCCTCGGACCGCACGTCCTCCAGCGCCTGGGCGGCCAGCCGGCGCACGGCGGCCGCCACCGCGGCGGGGTCCTCCAGGTCGACCTGGAAGGTCTCCTCGCGGCCGCGGGCGCGCGGGACCCAGGGCGTGTCGTCGACCGGGCTGGTGTCGACGCCGCGGGCCCGACGGCGCACCCAGGGCCCCGTCCGCTCCCCCAGCCGCTCGGCGAGCAGGTGAGGGTCGGCGCGGGCGAGGTCGGCGACGGTACGGACGCCGAGCTCACCGAGCCGGCGCGCGGTCGTGGAACCCACGCCGGGCAGGACCCGGACCTCCCGCTCCCCCACGACCGCGAACCACGTGTCGTCGTCGAGGCGGAAGACGCCGTCCGGCTTGGCGAGGTCGGTGGCGACCTTGGCCTGCAGCTTGTTCTCCCCGATGCCGACCGAGCAGCGCAGCCCGGTGCCCGCGTGCACCGCCGCACGGACCCGTTCGGCGACGGCGTGCGGCTCGTCGGGGCGGGCCGGCACCGGCGCCCGCGGCGACCGGGCCAGGAAGTCCTCGTCCCAGCCGACGACCTCCACCACGAGCGGGGCACCGTCCCAGGTCTGGGCGCGCAGCACCGCGACCACCTCGGCGGACGCGGCCTCGTAGGCCGGCTTGTCGACCGGGAGGAAGACCGCGTCGGGGCACCGCCGGGCCGCGACGCGCAGCGGCGTGCCGGAGCCCACGCCGACGGCCCGGGCCTCGTAGGACGCGGTGGCGACCACGCCCCGCGCGGTCGGGTCGCCCCGCCCGCCGACCACCACCGGCCGCCCGGCCAGCTCCGGGTGCCGCCGCACCTCGACGGCCGCGATGAACTGGTCGAGGTCGACGTGCAGGACGCTCACGGGCCGCTCGCCGCTCAGGAACCGCGCGGGGGCGGGATCGAGTTGGTGGCCTCGAGCTGCTCGAGCCCGGTGACCATCAGCAGGTCGACCACCAGGGAGCGGAGCTGGGCCAGGATCGCGTCGGCCACCAGCAGGTCGCTGCGCTCCAGCGACCCGGTGGCCTCGGCCACCCGGAGCAGCGGCACCCTCGCCGCGACCGCGAGGTGGTTCTCGGTGAGCTCGGCGGCGATCAGGTCGACGGCGGCGGCGAGGTCCGCGGTGAGGTCGGCGTAACCGGCCGGCACCGGCAGCCGGTGGTAGGCCGAGACCGAGGTCTGGCGCACCAGCACCCGGGTGGTGCGCAGGGCCCGGTCGAGCGGCTCGACCAGCTCGGCGACCCGGCGTACGCCCGGCGCGTGCCCTCGCCGGAACGGCGACACCGCGACCATCGACATGCCCTCGTCGGCGGCGTCGCGCAGCTCACGGATGAGGTGGTCGGTCGAGCGGGCGTCGGCCAGCAGCTCCAGCGCCTCGTCGGACTCGCCGTCGCGCATCACCTCCGCGGCCGCCCGCAGCAGCCGCGCCACCTTGCGGACCACCGCCGCGGCGTTCTCCCGCGGCCGCCGCAGCGCCGCGGCCGGCACCAGGGTGGCCGCGAGCAGGGCCACCCCGCCCCCGACCAGGGCGTCCAGCCACCGGGTGAAGGCCGTCACCGGCTCGGCGACGAGCGCCACGATGATGATCGACTGCACCGCGGACTGGGTCACGAACAGCTGGGTGCCCGACAGCCAGATGCCGGCCGACATCGCCAGCCCGATCACGATCGACATCTGCCACCAGCCCGAGCCGAGACCCAGGACCAGCAGGTCGGCCAGGAAGATGCCGACCGCCACACCGATGGTGATCTCGGCGACCCGCCGCGGCCGCTGGCCGTAGGACGTCCCCAGGCCGACGACGGCCGCGATCGGGGCGAAGAACGGGGTCGGGTGCTGCAGCGCCTCGGCGGAGATGAACCAGGCCGCACCCCCGGCCAGCGCGCACTGCAGCACCAGGAACCGCTTGCTGCGCAGCCGGGCACGCCGGGAACGCAACGAGGTGCGCCCGCGCTGCCACGCGCGGTCGAGCGGGGGCTCCATGCCCCCGATCGTGCCAGAGGCACGACCGGGGGCGCCCGGGGCGCAGGACCCGAGCTACGGCAGGCGGGCCCGGCGCCTCCGGCGATCGGGGTGGACCTGCCTGGGCGGCCGGGCCACGAAGGGGTGATCGGGGGCGGAGGAGGGTTCCGCGCGTCACTGCCACCGCCCGAAGGAGAACCCGTGCAGCTCTACGCCGCCTCCGGACCCCGTTGGTCGGTGACGAGGTGGCGGCCCCTTCGACAGGGCCGCCGGCTCCTCGGGCGACCTCGCGCAGGCGGGCGAGGACACCGCGGCGTCGATCGAGACCGTCGGCCGGTGGGCCGGCGTCGGCACCGCGCTGGTGCTCGTGCTGCTCGTCGCCCCGTGGTGCATGCCCGGGCGGCTGCGGTTCGTGCTGACGGCGAGCCTGGTCTCGCGCTACCTGGCCCGCGAGGGCGACCCGGACCTGCTGGCGCTGCGGGCGCTGGCCGGCCAACCCGTGGGACGCGTCGTACGACGGGTTCCGGACGCCCCCGCGTCGGCCCGGACGCTGACGGGGCCCGGTCGTCGGCTCACGCACGCGATGCCGCCGGGCGCCCCCGCCGGGTGGAGGTTGTGGTGCGCGTCACGCAGACGGCAGGATCCACCCGACGAAAGGTGGGCCCGTGGTGCTCCCGCTCGACCCGACGGCGTCCGCGTTCCTCTTCGCGGAGAACCGCCACATGCCGATGCACGTCGGCGCCCTGCAGATCTTCCAGCGGCCCGAGGGCGCCGGCGACGACTTCGTGCGGCGCCTCTACGAGGACGCCCGCGACGTCAGCGAGCTGAACCCGCTCTTCCTGCGCCGGCCGCGACGCTCCAAGCGGCTGGGCGGGCAGTGGGTCTGGGAGACCGACGACCAGTACGACCCCGAGCACCACGTGCGCCACAGCGCCCTGCCCCAGCCAGGACGGATCCGTGAGCTGCTCGAGCTGTGCGGCCGGCTGCACGGCACCCCCCTGGCGCGCGAGCGACCGTTGTGGGAGGCGCACGTCATCGAGGGCCTCGACGACGGGCGCGTCGCGCTCTACACGAAGGTCCACCACAGCCTGATGGACGGCGTCTCGGCGGTGCGACTGATCGGCGGCGTGCTGTCCGAGGACCCCGACGAGCGCGGGATGGAGGCCGCGTGGGCCGCCTCGTCGGTGGAGCGGAGCAAGGCCCGCCGTGCCGCCGACCGGGACGCGTCCGGCGGCGGGCCCGACGATGGGTCCGACGGTGACGGAGGCGGCCGCGGGCTGCTCGACCTCCCGGTCTCGGTCGTCCGCTCGGCGCTGGG
The DNA here is from genome assembly GCA_038256225.1 of Propionibacteriales bacterium. Lineage (GTDB taxonomy): Bacteria > Actinomycetota > Actinomycetes > Propionibacteriales > Nocardioidaceae > Nocardioides. The sequence continues at coordinate 12,557 of JBBSKO010000027.1, forward strand.
CATCTCCGCCGAGGCCGCCGGCATGCCGGCAGCGCTGCTGCGGACCCTGACCAAGAGCGTGCTCGACCAGACCTCGGCCATCTCCCTGCACGCACCGCGCACGATCTTCAACACCGAGATCACCGGGGCCCGCCGCTTCGCCGCCGAGGACTGGCCGGTCGAGCGGCTCAAGGCCGTCGCCCACGCCTCCGGCACCACGCTCAACGACGTCGTCCTGGCGATGTGCAGCGGCGCGGTGCGGACCTACCTGGACGACCTCGGCGACCTCCCCGACAGCTCGCTGGTGGCGATGGTGCCGGTCGGTCTCAAGGCCAAGCAGTCCCACCTCGCCTCGGCCGACGGCGGCAACGCGGTGGGCGCGGTGATGGTGCGGCTGGCCACCGACCTCGACGACGCGGGAGACCGGCTCGCCACCATCCACGCCTCGATGCAGGACGGCAAGGACGCCCTGGCCTCGATGACGCCCACGCAGATCGTCGCGATGAGCGCCCTGGGGCAGACCCCCGCGATCCTCACCCCGATGCTCAAGCTGCAGGGGGTCGTGCGCCCGCCGTACAACCTGATCATCAGCAACGTGCCGGGACCGAGGAACACGCTGTACTGGAACGGCGCCCGGCTGGACGGCAGCTACCCGCTCTCGATCCCGATCAACGGCATGGCGCTCAACATCACGTGCACCTCCTACGACGGCAACCTGGCCTTCGGGCTCACCGGCTGCCGCCGCACCGTCCCCCGCCTGCAGCGGCTGCTGGCGCACCTCGACGACGAGGTCATCGCGCTGGAGAAGGCGGTCGGGGTGCCCGGCGCCGCGTGAGCTCAGCCCGGGTCGGGGCTTTGTCCACAGATGGTTGAAAAACCTGTGGAGAACCCGTTCTCGTGGTATCCGCCGCCCGCGGCGGCCGCCACGGCGCCCAGGCGGGCCCGGGTCACGTCGGCGACGGTGGCGTACCCCGCCTCGTACGCCTTGGACCCCGGCCGGGTCTCGACGTCCTGGTCCACGCTGAGGCAGGTACGGCTGCCCCCGTCGGCCGCGTTCGCCAGCGCGACGGCGTGGCCGGTGCTGCCGCTGCCGGCGCAGACGTCCAGCACCCGGGCGTCGGCCGGCATGGTGTCGAGGACCCGGCGCAGCAGCCCGGTCGGTTTGGGCGACTCGAAGACCGGACCCAGCAACTCCTTCAGCTCGGCGGCCGCGGTGTCGGTGGAGCCGACCTCCTCGGCGAGCCAGACCGTCCGCAGCTTCTTGCGGCGACCCTCGTGCAGCCAGTCGCGCTGGAAGACGTCGACGCGGGGTCCCAGGACGCCCCGGATCTCACGGCAGACCAGGTCGTCGGGACGCTCCTCCATGCGCGGCCGGCTCCACCGCCAGACCGCCGGGGTGCCGTCGCCGAAGACGGGCAGCAGCTCCACCGCGCCGTCGAACGGCGTCGTGGCCACGCGCCCCGAGACGGGGTCGCCCCACACCGCGAAGTGCAGGGTGCGGGCGGTGCGCGGGTTGAACTTCTTGTTCGTGTTGCGCAGCGGCAGGTGCCGGAAGCGACGCCCGTCGGCGTGGTGCTGCGGGAAGTCGGCGACCTCGACGGTGTCCGGGGTGCTCGCGTCGAGCACGCAGCGGGTGGCGTCCCGGGCGTAGGCGAGCAGGTACTCGTGGCTGGTGGCGAAGCCCCGCCCGAGCTGGCGTCCCTTCGGGTTCAGGTTCACCACGACCTGCGCCAGGAGGTTCGCCTCCCCCAGCACCTCGTCCATGAGCAGCCGCAGGTGCGCGACCTCGTGGTCGTCGATGCTCACGAAGACCGCCCCGGTCGGGTGCAGCACCTCCCGTACCGCCTCCAGCCGCGGACGCATCCACGCCGTCCACGCGGCGTGGTCTCCGAGGTCGTCGGCGTAGCTGAAGACGTGCCCGGTGTTGTACGGCGGGTCGACGTAGACCAGGTCGACCGAGCCCGTCGGCAGCGCGCGCAGCACCTCCAGGTTGTCGCCGGCGACGAAGGTGTTCGTCACCTGCCCTGTGGCGTCCCCCTGCGTCATGCGCGAACCCTAGGGGCCGGGCGACCCGGACCGGCACGATCACCCCCGGGGGCTGGGTGCGCCGGGCGATGATGGACCGGTGCTCCCTCCGCAGCGCCAGCGCACGCTCACCGTGATCTCGGTCGTGGTCACCACCGTCGCGCTGGCGGCCTACCTCGCCCTCGCGCCGGGCACCGCGGCGCGCGTCCGCGCCCTGGTCGGCCTGGACGGCGCGGCCCGTGCGGACTCCCCGGGCACGCCGTACGCCTTCCTCCAGCAGGACCCCGTCACCGGGACGCCGGTGGCCTGGGACCGTTGCCGCCCGATCGAGTACGTCGTGAACCCCGCCGGCGCGCCCCCCGACTGGCCGACGGTCCTGGAGGACGCGGTCTCCCGGATGGAGCGCGCCTCCGGGCTGACGCTGACCTCCCTCGGCGAGTCCGACGACCGTGACTTCGAGGACCGCGACGCTCTCGGCTACTCCCCCGACCCGGTGCTGGTCGGCTGGGCCGACGAGGACGAGGTGCCCGACCTCGCCGGTGACGTCGCCGGGATCGGCGGCGCCGTGGCGACCGGCGACAGCCGCGGCTACCGCTTCCGCACCGGTGCGATGGTGCTCGACAGCGACCTCTTCGCCGACCTCGCCGAGGACGGTCAGCAGGACGTGGCCGTCGCGATCGTCCTCCACGAGCTCGGCCACGTCGTCGGCCTCGACCACGTCGACGACCCCGGTGAGCTGATGAACGCCGAGGGCGTCGCCCCCCGCCCCCGCTTCGGCCCCGGCGACCTCGAGGGCCTCGCCACCCTCGCCGACGTCCCCTGCGACTGACCGCCGAGATGACGCTCGCGGCGCATCGAGGTGACGGTTCCGGACAGGCAGGAGCCCCGGCGGTCGAGGAGCGAGCGCAGCGAGCGTCTCGAGACCGGTCCCGGTGGGTCGATGTGTGATCTGCATGCACCTGATGAGTGGAGATCACCCATCGACCGGTCGGTTTATGTCCGTCGGTGGCAGGTGACCTTGTTGTCGGCGTGGACCTTCATCTCGTAGGCGGGGTCGTGGGCCCGGGCGTGGTGGTGGGGACAGAGGAGGCGTCCGTCCTCGATGTCGGTTCGGCCGCCCTTCGAGAAC
>JBBSKO010000028.1:0-15689 GCA_038256225.1 Propionibacteriales bacterium
CCGGCCGCCGCCGGGGCCGCGGCCCCGGCTCCCTAGGCTGCCCGGATGAGAAGCCCCGGTCGTCGTCCCACCTGCCTGGCCCTCGTCGGCGCCTGCGCCGCCGTCGTCCTCCCGCTCGGGATCGCGCCCCCCGCGAGCGCCGCGTCGTGGACCACGCTCGCCAACGTGGACGGGGCACGCCCCCAGGCCTGCAAGATCCCGGCAGCCGAGGGACGGTCCGTGAAGATCCGGGTCCGCCAGGTCAACGGCTCCCCCGAGGTCGTCACCACCAGCTTCTCCGTGACCCGCGACGGGAGGACGGTCTCCCGCGTCCAGATGCGGATGCAGCCCGGGCAGACCAGCGCGGTACGGGTCCTCCGCCTGCCCGACACCCGCACCCACCAGTTCGGCTTCGGCCTGAGCACCGACGAGGGCGGGCTCGGGGACACCGACGCGCTCCGCTACACCGGGCGCTGCTGACCTCCGGTCCTCACCACCGCCCCCACGGACCGGCAGGGTCAGCGCGCCCCGCCGTACCGCCGGTCCCGGCGCGCGTAGAGGTCGATCGCCTTCCACAGCTCACGACGATCGACGTCGGGCCAGAGCACGTCGGTGAACACGAGCTCGGCGTACGCCGCCTGCCACAGCATGAAGTTGCTCAGCCGCTGCTCCCCCGAGGTGCGCCAGACGAGGTCCGCGTCGGACTGCTCGGGCACGTACAGGTGGCGGGCGAAGGTCTTCTCGTCGACCTTCTCGGGGTCCAGCCGGCCCGCGGCGACCTCCCGGGCGATCGCGCGGGCGGTGTCGGCGATCTCGGAGCGGCCGCCGTAGTTCACGCACATGGTCAGCGTGAGCACGTCGTTGTCGCGGGTCAGCTCCTCGGCGACCTGGAGCTCCTTGACCACCGAGCGCCACAACCGCGGCGCGCGTCCGGCCCAGCGGACGCGGACGCCCAGCTCGTGCATCTCGTCGCGCCGTCGCCGGATGACGTCGCGGTTGAAGCCCATCAGGAAGCGGACCTCCTCCGGGGAGCGCGACCAGTTCTCGGTCGAGAACGCATAGGCCGAGATCGCCTTCACACCGATCTCGATCGCGCCCTCGACCACGTCGAAGAGCGCCGCCTCGCCCTGCTCGTGGCCGCGGGTGCGGGGCAGGCCGCGCTCCTTGGCCCACCGCCCGTTGCCGTCCATCACCACCGCGACGTGGCGTGGCACCAGCTCGGGCGGGACCGGCGGCGGGGTCGCGCCGGAGGGGTGGGGGGTCGGCAGACGGACGGCACGCTTCACGGCGCGCAGCCTACGGGCGTCGGGCCGACCCGGCCGACGGGTCAGCGCTCGAGGTGCTCCAGCGAGCGCAGCTGCCGCTCGAGGTGCCACGCCACGAACGCCGCGACCAGGCCGGCGGCCTGCTTGGCGTGCCGCGGGTCCGCGGCCTCGACCGTCGGCCAGTCACCCGCGAGCAGCGCCGCCAGCAGGGTCATCGTCTCCGGCGCGGGACTGGCCGAGCCGGGGATCCGGCAGGTCGCGCACAGCGCACCGCCCATGGACGGGTTCAGCCACCGGTGCGGACCGACCAGGCCGCAGTGCGCGCAGTGGTCGAAGGTCGGCGCGTAGCCCGCGGTGGCGAGCGCGCGCAGCTGGTAGGAGTCGAGGACCTGGCCCGGCGACCGCCCGCCGGCCAGGGCGTGCAGCGCTCCGACCAGCAGCCGGAACTGCTGCACCGCTGGCTCGCGCTCCTCGGAGGCCAGCCGCTCGGCGGTCTCCAGCATCACGGTGCCGGCGGTGTAGCGCTCGTAGTCGACGCCGAGCTCGGCGTACCAGCCCGCCCGGGTCTCGGCCTGGGTGATCGTGTCCAGGCTGCGGCCCTCGTAGAGCTGCAGGTCGACGTAGGTGAACGGCTCGAGCCGCGACCCGAACCGCGACGACGTACGACGGACCCCCTTGGCCACCGCCCGCACCCGGCCGTGGGAGCGCGTCAGCAGGGTGATGATGCGGTCGGCCTCGCCCAGCTTCTGGGTGCGCAGGACGACGGCCTCGTCACGGTAGGTCGGCACCCCCTGATCATCCCCCAGCCCCGGTGGCCGGGGCCGCAGGCGGGCCTCAGCCGGTGCGCGGGTCGGCCGCGGAGACCGGCGCCGACCAGCACTCACGCACGAAGTCGAGCGCCAGCCCGTCGAGCCGCGCCGGCGAGACGCGCCACTCCAGGATGCTGCGGGCCCGGACGAACCGCGCCCGCGGCATCTCGTCGGCCAGCATCGCGGCGTCGGCCGCCGGGTGGATCGGGTCGGCCGGGTGCCCCACGATCATCGCCGGGGTATCGATCGCGCGCCGCATCCGCCGCGCGGGTGCGATCCGGCCGAAGAACAGCCCGTGCACGACCGCGGCCATCGGCGCGGGCCGCTGGTCGAGCGTGTCCAGCCCGATCCCGACCCAGAACGGCACCAGCCCGCGCGGCACGGGGCGGGTGACCAGGCGCAGCGCGCTGACGCTCACCGGCAGGAACCGGGCGGCGAAGAGCAGCGGGCCGAACGCCAGGATCCCGGCCTCGAGCGCGTTGTCGAGGACCGGCATCTCCAGCAGCAGCCCGCGGACCCGGTCCGGGGCCATCACGGCGACCTCGAGCGAGACGTTGGCGCCCAGCGACGTGCCTCCGACGACGGCCTGCTCCGCGCCGAGGTGGTCCAGCAGCGCGACGACCTGCTCGGCGAAGGCCGTCATCGAGTACATCAGCGGGTCCGCCGGCCGGTCCGAGCGGCCGTGCCCGAGGAGGTCCAGGGTCACCACGTGCATCCCGCCCGCGGCCAGCGCCCTGGCCAGGTGCTGGTGCATCCGCCGCGGCATCAGCTGGCCGTGCAGCAGCACCACCCAGCGCTCGCCCGCGCCGTACTCGGTGAACTCGAGGCGGTCCCGGCTGCCCTCGCCCTCGTGGAAGAGCTGCCCGATCCGCTCCGAGACGAGGACCCGCGCGGGCTCAGGCACCAGCGGCACCAGCGCGCTTCGAGCGGTTCACCGCACTCAGCACGGCCCGCAGCGACGCCGTCACGATGTTGGCGTCGAGGCCGACGCCCCAGACCACCTCGTCGCCGACGGTGCACTCGACGTACGCCGCGGCGATCGCGTCGCCGCCGGCCGACAGGGCGTGCTCGTGGTAGTCCAGCACCCGCACGTCGAGGTCGTGCTCGAGGCCGTTCAGCGCCGTCACGAAGGCCGCGATCGGTCCGTTGCCCGTCCCCTCGAGGCGGCGCAGCTCGCCGTCGACCTCGACGCCCACGGTGAGCGCGTCGCGCTCCCCGGCTGCGGACGAGGTGTGCACGGAGTCCAGGCGCAGCGGGGACGTCCGGTCGAGGTACTCGGTGCGGAAGGCCGCCCAGATCTCGTCGGGGGTGACCTCGCCGCCCTCGGCGTCGGTGCGGGCCTGGATGGTGCGGCTGAACTCGATCTGCGCGCGGCGGGGCAGCTCGAGCTTGTGCTCGGTCTTGAGGATGTAGGCCACGCCCCCCTTGCCGGACTGGCTGTTGACCCGGATCACGGCCTCGTAGGACCGGCCGACGTCCTTGGGGTCGATCGGCAGGTACGGCACGGCCCACGGGTGCTGGTCGACGTCGTGGCCCGCGGCGGCCGCGTCGCGCTCCAGGGCCTCGAAGCCCTTCTTGATGGCGTCCTGGTGGCTGCCGGAGAAGGCGGTGTAGACGAGGTCCCCGCCGTAGGGGTGGCGCTCGGCGACCGGCAGCTGGTTGCAGTACTCGACGGTGCGCCGGACCTCGTCGATGTCGGAGAAGTCGATCTGCGGGTCGACGCCCTGCGTGAACAGGTTCAGCCCCAGGGTCACCAGGCACACGTTGCCGGTGCGCTCGCCGTTGCCGAACAGGCAGCCCTCGATCCGGTCCGCGCCGGCCAGGTAGCCGAGCTCGGCGGCGGCCACGGCCGTCCCGCGGTCGTTGTGGGGGTGCAGCGACAGCACGACGTGCTCGCGGTGGGCCAGGTTGCGGTCCATCCACTCGATCGAGTCGGCGTAGAGGTTCGGGGTGGTCATCTCGACGGTGGCCGGCAGGTTGATGATCACCGGCTTCTCGGCGGTGGGCTCGAAGACCTCGAGCACGTCGTTGCAGACGCGGACGGCGAACTCGAGCTCGGTGCCGGTGTAGGACTCCGGGGAGTACTCGTAGAACACGGTGGTGCCCGGGATGCTCTCCTCGTACTTCTTGCACAGCCGCGCACCCTGGACGGCGATGTCGCGGATGCCGTCCTGGTCGAGGCCGAAGACGACCCGCCGCTGCAGCGTCGAGGTGGAGTTGTAGAGGTGCACGATGGCCTGCTTCGCGCCGCGCAGGGACTCGAAGGTGCGCTCGATCAGCTCCTCGCGGGCCTGGGTCAGCACCTGGATCACGACGTCGTCGGGGATCGCGCCGTCGTCGATCAGCTGGCGGACGAAGTCGAAGTCGGTCTGGCTCGCGCTGGGGAACCCGACCTCGATCTCCTTGTAGCCCATCCCCACCAGCAGGTCGAACATCGCCCGCTTCCGCGTCGGCGACATCGGGTCGATCAGGGCCTGGTTGCCGTCGCGCAGGTCGACGGCGCACCAGCGCGGTGCCTGGGTGATCGACCGCGTCGGCCAGGTGCGGTCGTCGAGGACGACCGGCACGAACGGCTCGTAGCGCTGGTGCGGCATCCCGCTGGGCTGCTGCGGGTTGGTGTCGAAGCTGACGACCGAACGGGTGCTCATCTGCTGGTTCATCGGGGTCCTCGCGAGGTGTGGCGGGTGGTGGTCACCGGGCACAGCACGAACCTCCGCAGCGAGGGGGTCCGGTTTCAGACCTCGCTGCGGCGGCCAAGGAGGAGCAGCGCGCACGACATGGGGACGACTCTAACCGACCGGCGGCGGAGACGGCGGCCTTGTCCGGCCAGCGGGCGACGGAAGAACGTACAGTCCCGGGATCTCCCCGGCGACGCGCCACGTCGTCCCAGGTCAGGGACTTGCCCTCGGAGGGAGAACCGCCGAGAACGGCCTTGTGTACGTTCTTCCGTCGGCCAGCAGCCGACCAGCGCTACGGTCGACCGGGTGATGAGGCTCTTGGTCGTGCACCACTCCCCCACCCGTGGCACGGCCGCGCTGGCCGCCGCGGCGCTGGCCGGGACCCGCGACGAGGCGATCGAGGGCGTCGAGGTGCTCGAGCGGTCGGCGCTGGAGGCCACCGCCGACGACGTGCTCGGCTCCGACGGGGTGCTGCTCGGCACGCCGGCCAACTTCGGTTACATGAGCGGGGCGCTGAAGCACTTCTTCGACACCGTGTTCCTCGAGGTGGGCGGCGCGCTCTCCGACGACGGCTCGGCGGCCGGGGCGACGGGCGCGGGGCGTCGTCCGTGGGGCCTGTGGGTGCACGGCCGGTACGACACCGTGGGCGCGGTCCGGGCCGTGGAGGGCATCGTCGCGGCCCTCCCCTGGACGCAGGCCGCCCCCGTCCTCGAGGTGCTCGGCGACGTGGGCGAGGCGGACCGGGGTGCGGCGTACGAGCTCGGGGCCACGCTGGCCGCGCTGCTCTCCGGGTGAGCCCGGGGCGCCGACCGGGCACCGCTCATCACCTACCCTGGGGCCCTGTCCGTGGTCGGTCCGAGGTCGTGTGGGGGTCTGTGGTGCTGAGGTCTGCCGGCCTGCGCGTGCTCGCCGGGGTGGTGGTGCCGGCCGTGCTGGTGCTGCCGGGGTGCGCGGCCAGCGAGCCCCAGGGTGAGAACGCCGACCCCGACCAGGTCGACGCCGTCGAGACCCCCGAGCTCGGTGCCTGCCGGGTGCTGACCCCCGAGGACGTCGTGGCCGCGAGCAACGCCACCGAGACGGTGCCCTGCCGCCAGGAGCACACCGCGGAGACCTACGCGATCGGCGAGATGCCCGGCGCGTTGGACGCCGCGGCCTACGACGCCCCCGAGGTCAGCGACTACGCCTACCGGACCTGCGCCACGAAGTTCGAGGCGTTCCTGGGCGCCGACGAGTCGCTGGCCATGCGCACCGTGGTGAGCTGGGCGTGGTTCCGACCGAGCGAGGAGGCGTGGGCCGAGGGCGCGCGCTGGTACCGCTGCGACGTGGTCGGCGGCGGCGCCGAGAGCACCTCCTACATCCCGCTGCCCGCGTCCGCCAAGGGACTCCTGCTCGGCCGGCCGGACGACCGGTGGATGGTCTGCGCGGACGGCGAGGCCGTGGCCGGCTCCCCCAAGGTGCCCTGCACCGAGCCGCACCAGTGGCGCGCGGTGACGACCATCAAGGTCGGCGAGGACGAGGAGGACTACCCCGGGGACCGCGTCGTCGAGGTCACCACCCGCGACTTCTGCTCCGACTCCGTGGGCGCGTGGCTGAACTACCCGATCGACTTCGAGTACGCCTACACCTACTTCCACCAGGCGGAGTGGGACGCCGGCAACCGCCGCTCGGTGTGCTGGGCCAGGACGCCGGACTGATGCGGCGCCCCCGCCTCGCCGCGACGCCCGCCGTGGCCGTGCTGCTGCTGGCGACGGCCTGCTCGGGCGGGTCGGGCTCGTCGCCGGACCCGGCCCCCGCGGAGTCGTCGACGTCGGCACCCTCGCCGTCGGCTACGCCCCCGCCGCGCGCCGAGGAGGTCACCGCCCCCGAGGAGGGTGCCTGCTACGACCTCGGCTACGACGACGCCCTCGCCCCGACGAGCAACGCGCGGCCGGGCGCCTGCGGCCGGGAGCACACCGCCCAGACCTTCGCCACCGGCCGGCTCGAGACCGTCGTCGACGGGCACCTGCTCGCCGTCGACGCCGCCCGGGTGCGCGCGCAGCCCGAGCAGGAGTGCCAGGAGCGCCTCGGCGGGTTCCTCGGCGGGAGGGAGGAGGCACGCCGGCTGAGCATGCTGCGCACCGTGTGGTTCACCCCCACCGTCGCTCAGAGCGACCGGGGCGCGGAGTGGTTCCGCTGCGACGTGATCGCGGTGGGCGCCGACGAGGAGCTGGCCGACCTCGGGCCCGACCTCGAGGGCACGCTCGCCACCGCCGGCGGCGCCTCCCGCTACGGCATGTGCGGCACCGCCGCGCCCGACGACGACGCGTTCGAGCGCGTCGTCTGCTCCCGCGAGCACACCTGGCGCGCGATCTCGGTCGTGGACCTGCCCGACGGCGACTACCCCGGGGCGGCCGCGGCCCGCGAGGCCGGCCAGGTGCCCTGCGAGGACGCCGGTCAGGACGCCGCCGCCGACCCGGCCGAGTTCGAGTGGGGCTACGAGTGGCCGGACGCCGAGCAGTGGGCGGCGGGACAGACGTACGGCCGTTGCTGGGCGCCCGACTGACCTGCCCCGCGCCTCAGAAGCCGAGCCGGCGCAGCTGGCGGGGGTCGCGCTGCCAGTCCTTGGCCACCTTGACCCGCAGGTCGAGGTGCACCGGGGTGCCGAGCAGCGCCTCGATCTGCTGGCGCGCGTTGGTGCCGACCTCCTGGAGCCGGTCGCCCTTGCGGCCGATCACGATGCCCTTCTGCGAGTCGCGCTCGACGAACAGGTTCGCGTGCACGTCGAGCAGCGGCCGGTCGGCGGGGCGGCCCTCGCGGGGCACCATCTCCTCGATGACGACCGCGATCGAGTGGGGCAGCTCGTCGCGCACGCCGTCGAGGGCGGCCTCGCGGACCAGCTCACCGACCAGCGTCTCGTCCGGGGTGTCGGTCAGCTCGCCGCCCGGGTAGAGCGGCGGGCCTTCGGGCATCTGCGCGACGAGGAGGTCCTCGAGCAGCTTCACCTGGTCACCGGCGACGGCCGAGACGGGCACGATCTCGGCCCAGTCGGTGTCGGTCTCGCGACCGAGGCGCTCGATGTCCATCAGGTGCTGCCCGATCTGCTCGGGCGTGGCGAGGTCGGTCTTGGTGGCCACCGCGACCTTGACGGTGCGGCGCACCTTGGCCAGCTCGGTGACGATGAACCGGTCGCCGGGGCCGACCTTCTCGTCGGCGGGGAAGCAGACCGCGACGACGTCGACCTCGGCCCAGGTGGTGCGCACGAGGTCGTTCAGCCGCTCCCCGAGCAGCGTGCGCGGGCGGTGCAGGCCGGGGGTGTCGACCAGCACGAGCTGGGCGTCGTCGCGATGCACGATGCCGCGCACCACGCTGCGGGTCGTCTGCGGCTTGTCGGAGGTGATCGCCACCTTGGTGCCGACCAGCGCGTTCGTCAGCGTCGACTTGCCGGCGTTGGGCCGGCCGACGAAGGACGCGAAGCCGCTGCGGTGGCCCTCGGCCCACTCGTGCGACATCAGGCCCGCCGGGGGCGGGGAGGGAGGGGGAAGGTCAGCCATCGTTCGCCTCGTCCTGCTGCTGTCGCTGCTGCGCCGCGTCGTAGTCGGCCCAGATCTGCTCGTCAGTCTTGCCTGCCCTCTTGCCGGCCCGCCAGATGGGTCCCGGGTCGACGCTGCGCGGCTGCCGCCGGGCATGGGCGCGCCAGTAGCCCATCACGGCGTACTCGTGGTTGGCCAGGCGCTTCTCGTGCATCACCTGCTTGCGGATCGCCCGCATCTGCGAGGACTCCCCCGCCATCCAGAAGTAGCCCGGGCCGTCGGGCCACACGAGCTCCTCGACCACCGCGGCCAGGCCGCTGGTGCCGTCGCCGGGGCTCGGCACCCAGGTGACCTCCGCCCCACCCGCACCGGACGTCGGGAGGTAGTCGGCGAGCAGGCGCGGGTCGTCGGGCACCTCGGCCCACACCCGCACCGGGAGGTCGGTCGTCTCGCACACCCGGGCCATCGCGGGCAGGGCGGTGAGGTCGCCGACCAGCACCACCCACCCGGCGCCGGGCGGGGGGTCGTAGGAGCCCCGGGCGTCGGAGACCACGACCTCCTCACCGGTGCAGTCGCGGGCGACCCACTCGGTCACCAGGCCCTCGTCGTGGACGACCACGTCGAGCACCAGCTCACCGTGGTCCCACGAGCGGACGGTGTAGTAGCGGCTCTGGAACTGCCCGGGGACGACCAGCGAGACCCACTCGTCGGGCACGCCGGTCGAGCCGAACCCGTCCAGCCCGGCGCCGCCGAGGCGCAGCCGCACCAGGTGCGGCGAGACCTGCTCGCGCGCGACGACGGTCGCGGTGTGCAGGCCGGCCCGGGTGCTCATCGAGCCATCATCGCGCGTACGGACCGGCCCCTCACCAGGTGGGGCGCAGCGGCAGCCCGTCGACGCCGTCGTCGGTCGTGCGCACGCCCAGCACCTGGTGCAGCTGGATCTCGTTGCGCTCGAAGGCGATCCGCGAGCTGGCCATGTAGAGCCCCCAGACGCGGGCCGTGCCGAGCCCGACCTCGGCCACCGCCTCGTCCCAGTGCTCGACCAGGTTGGCGTTCCAGTCGCGCAACGTCATCGCGTAGTGGTGCCGCAGGTTCTCCTCGTGCGCGACCTCCAGCCCGACGTCCTGCATGGCACCGACGATCGTCCCCGACCCCGTCAGCTCCCCGTCGGGGAAGACGTAGCGGTCGATGAACGCACCCGTCTCCTCCGGCCGGTTGTGCGGGCGGGTGATGCAGTGGTTCAGCAGCCGACCCTCCGGGCGCAGCCGGTCGCGCAGGAACGAGAAGTACCCCGGGTACTGCTTGATCCCGATGTGCTCGGTCAGCCCGATCGAGCTGACTGCGTCGAAGTCGCCCTCGAGCACGTCGCGGTAGTCGCTGTGCCGCACCTCGGCGAGGTCGCCGAGACCCTCGCGGTCGATGGCCTCCTTGGCCCAGCCGGCCTGCTCGCGCGACAGCGTCACGCCGAGCGCGCGGACCCCGTAGTGGCGCGCGGCGTGGCGGACCATGCCGCCCCAGCCGCAGCCCACGTCGAGCAGCCGCATCCCCGGCTCGAGGCCGAGCTTGCGGCACACCAGGTCGTACTTCTCGGCCTGCGCCTGCTCGAGGCTCGCGTCGAGCTCGGGGTAGACCGCGCAGGTGTAGGTCATCGACGGGCCGAGCACCAGCTCGTAGAACGCGTTCGACACGTCGTAGTGGTGCGCGATCGCGTCGGCGTCGCGGGTCACCGAGTGCCGCATGCCCTCCATCACCCGACGCCAGCGCGGCAGGTGCTCCTGGGGCGGCGGCGGGGGCGGCTTGAGGTTCGACAGCCCCAGCCCGCGGACGAGCTCGACGACCTCCTTGGCCGAGGGCCGCCGGAACGTCGTGTGGTTCAGGATCAGCGTCATCGCGTCGTATGGGTCGCCGGGGTGGGCGCCCTCGAGCTCCATGTCGCCGGCCACGTAGGCCCGGGCCAGGCCGAGGTCGCCCGGCGCCGTCATCAGGTACGCCAGCCCACGCCGGTTGCGCAGGCGCAGCGTGATCGAGGCGTCGGTCGGGCCCGCCGCGCTGCCGTCGTAGGCCTCGAAGCGCACGGGGAGCCCGTCGCGCATCAGTCCGGCGACCGCGTCGCCGATGGGGATCGTGCTCATCTGTTGCGCACCGCCTTGTCGTAGAGGGAGGTCAGCCGCCCGTCGGGGTCGGTGACCGCACTGACGGCGGCCAGGGTGGCGCCGTCGTAGAGGGAGTCGAAGGTGGCCCGGTCGTAGTAGGCCTCGGAGTACAGCGACTTGTGGCCGCCGAGCTCGTGCACCCGTGCCTCGATTGCCCGGTTGGTCGGGCCCTCGGGGGCCGTGGGGCCGACGTGGACGGTGCCCCAGAAGCCGACGTTGACGTACGTCTCGCCCGGGGTCAGCGGGTAGGTCGGCCAATCGCGGCGCGCCACCAGCGGGCACAGCCAGACCGGACGCATGCCGACGTGCTCGTCGAACCAGGCCAGGAAGTCCCCCAGCCGGTCCAGCGGCACCTCGACGTCCTGGACGACACGCTCGCGCAGCGGACGACCGGCCCTCCGGTCGAGGCGGTCGGCGATGCCGAAGCGCTGGTCCAGGCCGAGGAGGCGGTGGTACGCGTCCGAACGGCGCCAGCGCCTCGGCCACAGGCGGCGGAGGACCGGGTGCTGCGCCCCGAAGGCGCCCGAGCACCAGAACCAGTCGGTGTCCCAGCGCCAGAGATAGTCCTCGACCGTCAGCAGGTCGGTGGTGCGCTCCTGGACCGAGCGGTAGAACACCTGCTGCCCGGCGTAGTCCGAGAGCGGCGTGCCGTCGACCGGCTTCCGGTCGGTCCAGCGGGCCAGGGTCAGGTAGAGCTCGTCGGGGGCGAAGGCGACGCCGTCGAGCCCGTCGACGCGCTCGCCGTCGTGCTCACCCGTGGCCACGACGCCGGCGACGGCCGCGGAGAGCGCCGCCGCGCCGCCGAAGCGGACGTGGCGCAGGGCGACGTACGCCGGGACCTCCTCGAGGTCGATCTCGAGCCGGGTGGCGTAGCCCAGGGAGCCGTAGGAGTTGGGGAAGGCGTCGAAGAGCGTGTCACCGGGCCGGGTGGTGACCACCTGGCCGTCCCCGGTGAGCACGTCCATCTCCCGCACCGACTCGTGCGGCAACCCGTTGCGGAAGCTGGTCGACTCGATGCCGAGACCGGTCACGGCGCCACCGAGAGTGATCGTGCGCAGCTGTGGCACCACCAGCGGGACCAGCCCGTGCACCAGGGTCGCGGCGACGAGGTCCTCGTAGGTGCACATCCCCTGCACCTGCGCGGTCCGTGCGACGGGGTCGACACCGATCACGCCGGTGAGTCCCGAGACGTCCAGTCCGGGAGACGCCGTCGCGCTGCGCGCACGGAACAGGTTCGAGGTGGTCTTGGCGAGCCGGACCGGCTCGCCGCCCGGGATCGCGGCGTACGACGCGCGCAGCCGCGCCACGCCTGCCTGGTGGGCTGCCCAGCCCGGCAGGACCTGGGGATCGCGGATACCGACGTCTGTCACGTGATCGGAAACTACTCCTGCGCATCCCCCGCGGGAACCCCGGGTGGTTGCCGACTACAACCAGTGCGGTGCGCGACACGCCCGGGGGTCAGGTCGTGGCGGTGCCGCCCAGGGTGCCGCGGGCGTCGCCGACGTGGACGGGGACGTCGGGCCCGCCGAGGTCGCGGACGGCGTCGAGGTCGGCCGGGGCGACGCCGCCGGTGGCGCCGAGCACCACAGCGGCCTCGAGGCCCGCCGAGCCGGAGGCCACCGCCATCGCCACGCACACCCCCAGGGCCGAGACCCGCAGCGAGGGCAGGTCCACCGTCGCGGCGGCGTAGGTCCGCCCGTCCGCGTCGCGCACCGCGGCGCCCTCGGCGGCACCCGTCCGGGCCCGGGTGGCACGCGCGAGGGTGACCAGCTTGGCGTCCTCGGCCGGCAGCGGGTCCGGTGCGGGTGCCAGACCGGTCGGGTCGCCGGTCGGGTCGCCGGTCGGGTCGCCGGTCGGGTCGCCGGTCGGCTGGGCCTGGTCAGTCACGGGTGCTCGCCATCGTCTCGTCGCTGCTGGTCGGCTCGGTCGTGGTCGTGGTCGTGGGCGCGGCGGTGTTCGTGGTGGTCGTCGTCGCGAGCAGCCGGATCCGTACGGTGCTGACCTTGTTGCGGCGACCGGTGGCGTCCTCGGCGTCGAAGCGCAGGCCGTGCGCCTCGACGTGGGAGCCGGGGATGGGCACGCGACCGAGGTGCTTGGCCATCAGCCCACCGACGCTGTCGACGTCCTCCTCCTCGACGTCGAAGCCGAAGATCTCCTCGAGGTCGTCGACCGGCCAGCGCGAGGACACGCGGACCTCACGGCCTTCCTCGAGCACCTCCAGGTCGAGCTGCTCCTCGTCGTACTCGTCGGTGATCTCGCCGACGATCTCCTCCAGCACGTCCTCGATGGTGATCAGCCCGGCGGTGCCGCCGTACTCGTCGACCACGATCGCGACGTGGGTGCGGTCGGCCTGCATCTCGCGCAGCAGGTCGTCGACGGGCTTGGACTCCGGCACCCAGTGCACCGGCCGCATCAGGGCCTCGATGCGCTCGGTGAACTCGGCGTCGGGCGCCTCGAAGTCGCGGCGGACGATGTCCTTGAGGTAGGCGAAGCCGACCACCTCGTCGAGGTTCTCCCCGATCACCGGGACGCGGGAGTAGCCGCTGCGCAGGAACAGCGACAGCGTCTGGCGCAGGTTGCGGTGGCGCTCGACGTAGACCACGTCGTTGCGCGGGACCATCACCTCGCGGGCGGTGGTGTCGCCGAGCTCGAAGACGGAGTGGATCATCCGCCGCTCCTCGGACTCGATCAGCGACGAGGCCTCGGCCATGTCGACCATCTCGCGCAGCTCGGTCTCCGAGCCGAACGGGCCCTCCCGGAACCCCTTGCCCGGGGTGATCGCGTTGCCGACCAGGATCAGCAGCCGCGGCAGCGGACCCAGCACCCGGGTCGCGGCGGCCAGCGGGGCCGCGCACCAGACTGCGACGCTCTCGGAGTGCTGGCGGCCCAGGGTGCGCGGGGCGGCCCCGATCGCCACGAACGAGACCACCAGCATCAGGACCGTGGCCACCACGACGGTCAGGCCCCAGCGGCGGTCCAGCGCCTGGCTCAGCTCGAGGGTCACCAGCACGATGGCGGTGATCTCTGCGGCCAGACGGAGCAGCAGCGCGGTGCTGAGGTAGCGGGGCGGGTCGTCGAGCAGGACGAGCAGCCGCTTGGCGCCCGTACGGCCCTCGGCCACCAGCTCCTGGGCGCGGGCGCGGGAGAACTGGGCCAGCGCGGCGTCGACGGCGCTCAGCACGCCCGCCGCGACCACGAGGACGGCGGCGGCCAGGAACGGCAGGACGTCGGCGGTCACGCGCCGTCCTGCTCGGGCTGCTCGGGCTGCTCGGGCTGCCCGGGTCGGGCGCGCCAGGCGGCGAGGATCTCGTCCTGGAGGGAGAACATCTCGCGGTGCTCGTCGGGCTCGGCGTGGTCGTAGCCGAGCAGGTGCAGGATCCCGTGCGTGGTCAGGAGCTCGATCTCGGCCAGCTCACCGTGACCGGCCTCCTCGCCCTGCGTGGCGGCGATGTCGGGGCACAGGACGAGGTCGCCCAGGACGCCCTCCTCGGGCTCCTCGTCGACCATGCCGGGGCGCAGCTCGTCCATCGGGAAGGCCAGCACGTCGGTCGGCCCGATCTTCTCCATCCACCGCTCGTTGAGCTCGGCGATGGTGTCGCGGTCGACCGCCTTGAGGCACAGCTCGGCCTGCGGGTGGACCCGCATCCGGTCCATCACGAACCGGCACAGCCGGGCCAGGTGCGCGGCGTCGATGCCGTGGCCGGACTCGTCCAGGATCTCGATGCTCATCGTCCCCACCCGCTCAGGACCGGTCGCCGGGCGCGGCGGACGGGGTGGTCGGGCCGGACCGGTTGCTCGGGCCCTGCTCGTTCACGAGCCTGACCTCGCGGTCGGCGTCGTGCTGGTCGTAGGCCGCGACGATCTTGCCGACCAGCCGGTGCCGTACGACGTCGGCGCTGCCGAGGCGGTTGAAGGACAGGTCGTCGACGCCGTCGAGGATGTCCTCGACCACGCGCAGGCCGGACTTGGTGCCCTTCGGCAGGTCGACCTGGGTGACGTCTCCGGTGACCACGATCTTGGAGCCGAACCCGAGCCGGGTCAGGAACATCTTCATCTGCTCCGGCGAGGTGTTCTGGGCCTCGTCGAGGATGATGAAGGCGTCGTTCAGGGTCCTCCCCCTCATGTACGCCAGGGGCGCCACCTCGATCGTCCCGGCCGCCAGCAGCTTGGGGATGGTCTCGGGGTCGATCATGTCGTGCAGCGCGTCGTAGAGCGGGCGCAGGTACGGGTCGATCTTCTCGCTCAGCGTCCCGGGCAGGTAGCCCAGCCGCTCCCCCGCCTCGACCGCCGGGCGGGTCAGGATGATCCGGGTGACCGCCTTGGCCTGCAGCGCCTGGACGGCCTTGGCCATCGCCAGGTAGGTCTTGCCGGTGCCGGCGGGGCCGATGCCGAAGGTGATCGTGTGCTCGTCGATCGCGTCGACGTAGCGCTTCTGGTTGACCGTCTTGGGCCGGATCGAGCGCCCGCGGTTGGACAGGATGTTCTGCGACAGCACGTCGGCGGGGCGCTCGGTGGTCGAGGAGCGCAGCATCGTCATCACCCGCTCGACGATCTCGGCGGTGACGCCCTGACCGGTGCGGATGATGGTGACGAGCTCGTCCAGCAGGCGCTCGGCCATCGCGATCTCGGCCGGCTCGCCGGTGAGGCTGATCCGGTTCCCCCGGACGTGGACCTCGGCGTCGAAGTTGCGCTCGATCATGGCGAGGTGCTCGTCGCCGGGGCCGAGGAGGGTGACCATGTCGATGCTGCTGGGGACCACCACGGTGTGCTTGGTGGGCTGGACGGGCACGCTGTCTGTCATGGAGGCCCGGGCGGGCGACCTTTCCTGTGGCACGGGAGGGAGGGGGTGCGGTCCGGGTCCTGGGTCGAGCCGTGAGCCGCGCACCAATCGTACGCCGGGGGCGCGTCGCCGCACCCCCGCCACGGGTGGTCGTACGGTGGGCGCATGACGGGCACCGGCGGCCGCGCCGACGACGAGCTCCCTCGCGACCCGTTCGACACCGACTTCGACCACGACGACGACAGCCCGCCGGCCTGGTTCGCCGGCCAGCACCTGCCCCACGACGCGCAGCGGATGGGCCTGACCAACCACGTGCCCGACGGCGCGCTGCTGGACTTCGCCGGGCGCCTGGACGCCACCAAGACCAAGCACCGCGTCACCGCCTGGGTGCTGCTGGTGGTCTTCGCGTTCCCGGTGCTGATGTACGTCGTGCGCCTGGTCCAGGCGGTCCTGCCCGGCTGAGCCGAGATGACGCTCGCGGACAGCCGAGATGACGCTCGCGGCGCCTCGAGATGA
>JBBSKO010000029.1:0-15662 GCA_038256225.1 Propionibacteriales bacterium
ACCGTCGGGACGCCGTCGCCGGCGCGGGCGATCACCGCGAGGGAGGGCTCCTCGCCGGGGTTCG
Source organism: Propionibacteriales bacterium (assembly GCA_038256225.1). Lineage (GTDB taxonomy): Bacteria > Actinomycetota > Actinomycetes > Propionibacteriales > Nocardioidaceae > Nocardioides. The sequence continues at coordinate 65 of JBBSKO010000029.1, forward strand.
ACTCCCGGTGCACGGTGTGGGCCGGCACCTCGACGAAGTCACCGGGGTGCGCGTCGACGTGGCCCGGGACGCCCTCGCACTCCAGGCGCAGCACGCCGCGGACGACGTACAGGCTCGAGACGTTGCTGTCGTGGTGGTGCCAGCCGGAGACCGCGCCCGGATCGGTGACCACGGTGCCGGCCCACAGGCCGGGGACCTCGAGGGCGCGGGAGCGCTGCATCCCGGCCGTGGGGTCGGCGGCGACGAGGTCGGCGGCGCGCACGACGCGGACCGGGTGGGGCGGGTCCTGCGGTGTCCGGCTCACCCCCGCACCCTAGGCGTGGCGGACGCCACACGCACTAGGCTGGCCGGGCACGTGACGACGTGTCCGGCAGCGCCGGGCACGGCACCGGACCCCGCCCGAGGAGAGCAACGATGCCCATCGCCACCCCCGAGAAGTACGCCGAGATGCTCGACGCCGCGAAGGCCGGGGCGTACGCGTTCCCCGCGATCAACGTCTCGTCCTCCCAGACCCTCAACGCGGCGCTGAAGGGCTTCGCCGACGCCGGCTCCGACGGCATCATCCAGGTCTCGACCGGCGGTGCGGAGTACTTCTCCGGCCAGGGCGTCAAGAGCATGGTCACCGGCTCCGCGGCGTTCGCGGCGTTCGCGGCCGAGGTCGCCGCGGCGTACCCGGTGAACATCGCGCTGCACACCGACCACTGCCCCCAGGACAAGCTGGACGGCTTCGTGCGGCCGCTGCTGCAGATGTCCACCGAGCGGGTGCAGCGCGGCCAGGCGCCGCTGTTCCAGTCGCACATGTGGGACGGCTCGGCCGTGCCGCTCGAGGAGAACCTCGAGATCGCCGCCGACCTGCTCGAGAAGTGCATCGCGGCGAAGATCATCCTCGAGATCGAGGTGGGCGTCGTCGGCGGCGAGGAGGACGGCGTCGAGGCCGAGATCAACGACAAGCTCTACTCCACCCCGGAGGACGCGATCGCCACCGCGAAGGCGCTCGGCTACGGCGAGCAGGGTTACTACATGACCGCGCTGACCTTCGGCAACGTGCACGGCGTCTACAAGCCCGGCAACGTCAAGCTGCGCCCGTCGGTGCTCCGGGAGGCCCAGGAGGCCGTGGTCCGCGAGTTCTCCCTCGAGGAGGGCGCCAAGCCCTTCCACCTGGTCTTCCACGGCGGGTCCGGCTCGTCGGCCGAGGAGATCGCCGAGGCGCTCGACTACGGCGTGGTGAAGATGAACGTCGACACCGACACCCAGTACGCGTTCACCCGGCCGGTCGCGGGCCACATGCTGGCCAACTACGACGGCGTGCTGAAGGTCGACGGCGAGGTCGGCAACAAGAAGCAGTACGACCCGCGCGCCTGGGGCAAGGCCGGCGAGGCCGGGATGAGCGCCCGCGTGGTCGAGGCCTGCGAGAACCTCCGCTCGGCCGGCTCGTCCCTCGGCTGAGGCGCCCGCTGAGGCGGTCGTGAGGCGGGCGTGGGGCGCCCGTGAGGCGCCCGTGAGGCGGGCGGTGGGGAGGTCGGGGGTCGGGCGCGCGAGGATGGGGCCATGACGTTCCAGGACCTGATGGCCGGCCCCCCGCCCACCCACCTCCCGCAGGACCCGGCCGAGGCCGAGCTTGCGGGATCCACCCCCGCCGACGTGGTGCGCCGCCACCCGGCCTCGCCGATGGCGTGGGCCGCGCTGGCCGAGGAGGCGCGCGACGGCGGCGCCGACGTCGTCACCGTGTACGCCTACTCGCGCGTGGGCTACCACCGCTCGCTGGACATGCTGCGCCGCAACGGCTGGAAGGGCAACGGCCCGGTGCCGTGGGAGCACGAGCCCAACCGCGGCTTCCTGCGCTGCCTGGCGATGCTGGCCGTGGCCGCCCGCGAGATCGGCGAGACCCCGGAGTGGGAGCGCTGCTCGACGTTCCTGCGCGACTCCAGCCCCGCGGCGTACGACGTGCTGCTCGGCGACTGACGCGCGCCGGGCGCGCGCGGCGCCGTGGCTGTAACGCTCTGTTACTTCATCTGGTGCAGCGTCACGACGACGCACCAGATGAAGTAACAGAGCGTTACAGCCGAGCCGGCGTCAGCGGGCCTCGGCGCGCAGGTGCGGGAACAGGATGGTCTCGCGGATCCCGACGCCGGTGAAGAGCATGATCAGCCGGTCGATGCCGAGGCCCAGGCCGCCCATCGGCGGGGCGCCGTACTCCAGGGCCCGCAGGAAGTCCTCGTCGAGCTGCATCGCCTCGGGGTCGCCCCCGGCGGCCAGCTCGGACTGCCGGGTCAGGACCTCGCGCTGCACGACCGGGTCGACGAGCTCGCTGAAGGCGGTGCCGCGCTCGACGCCGGCGATGATCAGGTCCCAGGCCTCGATCAGGCCGGGCTCGCTGCGGTGCGGGCGGGCCAGCGGCTGGGCCGAGGGCGGGTAGTCGCACAGGAACGTCGGCTGCAGCAGGGTCGGCTCGACGAGCTCCGAGAGCAGCTCGAGGACGACCTTCTCGGCGTCCCAGGCCGGGTCCAGCTCGACGTCGTGGGCCTCGGCGAGCTCACGCAGGCGCTCCACCGACGTGCCCGGGGTGACCTCCTCGCCGACCGCGGTCGAGACGCCCTCGTAGACCGGCAGCCAGCGCCACTCGCCGTCCAGGTCGACCACGCCCGCCGGGGTCTCGACCTGACGCGAGCCCACCGCGTCGGCCGCGGCCAGGAACATGGTGCGCATCAGGTCGGCCATCGTGTGCTGGTCGCCGTAGGCCTCGTAGACCTCGAGCATCGTGAACTCGGGGGAGTGGGTCGAGTCCGCACCCTCGTTGCGGAAGATCCGGCCCATCTCGAAGACCCGGTCGACGCCGCCGACGACGGCCTTCTTGAGGTTCAGCTCCAGGGCGATCCGGAGCGTCATCTCCTGGTCGTAGGCGTTGAAGTGGGTGCGGAACGGGCGGGCCGCGGCGCCGCCGTGGATGCGCTGGAGCACCGGCGTCTCGATCTCGAGGAAGCCGCCGTCTTCCAGGGTGCGACGGACCGCGCGGGTGATCTCGGAGCGGGTACGGACCATGTCGCGCGCCTCCTGGCGCACGATCAGGTCGGCGTACCGCTGGCGGACCCGCGACTCCTCGGAGAGGTCCTTGTGCAGCACCGGCAGCGGCCGCAGCGCCTTCGAGGCCATCTCCCAGCGGGTCGCCATCACCGACAGCTCGCCGCGGCGCGAGGAGATCACGCGGCCCTCGACCAGCACGTGGTCGCCGAGGTCGACGGTGCGCTTCCAGTCCTCCAGCTGCTCCTCGCCGACCTCGGCCAGGCTGAGCATCACCTGCAGCCGGGTGCCGATGCCCTCCTGCAGCGTGGCGAAGCAGAGCTTGCCGGTGTTGCGGACGAACATCACGCGGCCGGCGACGCCGACGACGTCCTGGGTCTCCTCGCCCTGCCCGAGGTGGTCCCACGTGTCGCGCACCTGCGCGAGCGTGTGGGTGCGCGCGACGGTGACCGGGTAGGCCTGGCGGCCGTCGTCGAGCAGCCGCTGGCGCTTCTCGCGCCGGACCGCCACCTGTGCGGGCCAGTCGTCGGTCTGCTCGTCGTGGTCCATGGCGCAGAGGCTACCGAGGCCTCCGGGCCCGCCCGGACGGCACCGTCAGGGCAGGACCATCTCGTACGCCGCGGGCTCGATGCGCCAGGTCCGTCGACGCTCGGGACCGCTGACCTCGCCGTCGGCGCTGACCCAGAACTCCTCGCCCACGACGCTGACGGTCCGGGCGCGGAGGTAGTCGACGTCGGTGCGCTCGTGGTGGGTGCCGGCGAGGAGGCGGGCTGCGTACCCGAAGCGGGCCAGGGGACCCGCCGAGCGCGAGATCATCACGTCGAGGCGGCCGTCCCCGGGGTCGGCCTCGGGGATCAGGTCGGTGCCGCCGCCGACGGAGCGGCCGTTGCCCACCGCGACCATCAGCACCGGGCGGTCGAAGTCGTTGACGACCTCGCCGTCGACCTCGACCCGCAGCCGGACGACCGGGGGGTCCCACGCGGTGATCGCGGCGCCGATCGGGTAGCCGAGCTTGCCCAGGTTGGCCTTCTTGTAGCCGACTGGGGCCAACCGGTGCTTCCACCGCACGGAGCGGCGGCTGGCCGCGGCGCCGGCGCCGACGTGGGCGTTGTTGACCACGATGGTGCCGACCTCGTCGATGATCAGGTCCATCGGGCGCGGGGTGCCCTCCAGCACGACCTCGGCGGCGTCCTCGACGTCGAGGGGGACGCCGTTGGTGCGGGCGAAGTCGTTGCCGGTGCCGAGCGGGAGCAGTGCCACCTGGTTCTGGCCGAGCTCGTGGCGCTTGTGCAGCACCGAGAGCACCGCGTGCAGGCTGCCGTCGCCGCCCGCGACCACGATCCGGCGGGTGCCGGCACGGTGCAGCACCCCGTCGAGCTCGCCGGGGTTGGCGGTCCGGGCCACCTCGACCGACGCCCGGCTGCGCATCACCGCGAGGGCCAGACCGAGCCGCTCCTCGTCGGAGGTGCCGGCGTCGGCGTTGGCGATGACCAGGAGGGGCTCTGACATGTCCTCATCATGCCGGGCGGGTGGGTCCCGCGGATCGGGTGGGCGGGCCAGGACCTTGGTACCGTGAGCCGTCGCAGCCCCGGTCCGCCCGGGGCTCTCGCACGTGCGGGCGCACCGCCCGCGGACCCGGCCGTACCGTCCAGCGCACCGTCCAGCCTGAGGAGCACCATGCCCGCGATCGCCATCATCGGAGCCCAGTGGGGCGACGAGGGCAAGGGCAAGGCCACCGACCTGCTCGGTAGCCGCGTCGACTACGTCGTGAAGTTCAACGGCGGCAACAACGCCGGCCACACCGTGGTGATCGGCGACGAGAAGTACGCCCTGCACCTGCTGCCCAGCGGCATCCTGTCGGCCAACTGCACGCCGGTCATCGGCAACGGCGTGGTGATCGACATCGACGTGCTCTTCGAGGAGCTCGACGCCCTCGAGGCGCGTGGGGTGGACGTCGCCAAGCTCAAGGTCAGCGCCAGCGCCCACGTGATCGCCAGCTACAACCGCAGCGTCGACAAGGTCGCGGAGCGGTTCCTCGGCTCGCGCAGGATCGGCACCACCGGGCGCGGCATCGGCCCGACCTACGCCGACAAGATGAATCGGATCGGCATCCGCGTGCAGGACCTCTTCGACGAGAAGATCCTGCGCGCCAAGGTCGAGGGCGCGCTGGAGCTGAAGAGCCAGATCCTCACCAAGATCTACAACCGCCGCGCCCCCGACGTCGACGCGGTCGTCGAGGAGCTGCTGGCCCACGCCGAGCGGCTGCGACCGATGGTCTGCGACACCGGCCTGCTGCTCAACCAGGCGCTGGACCGCGACGAGACCGTGCTGCTCGAGGGCGGCCAGGCCACCCTGCTCGACGTGGACCACGGGACGTACCCGTTCGTCACGTCGAGCTCGGCGACCTCCGGCGGGGCCTGCACCGGCTCCGGGATCCCGCCGCGCCGCCTGGACCGGGTGATCGGGATCGTGAAGGCCTACACGACCCGCGTCGGCGAGGGCCCGTTCCCGACCGAGCTGTTCGACGACTTCGGCGCGCACCTGTCCAAGGTCGGCGCGGAGTTCGGTGTGACCACCGGTCGGGCCCGCCGCTGCGGCTGGTTCGACGCGGTCATCGCGCGGTACGCCGCGAGGGTCAACGGGGTCACCGACTTCGTGCTCACCAAGCTCGACGTGCTGACGGGCCTCGAGCAGGTCCCCGTCTGCGTGGCCTACGAGGTCGACGGCGTGCGCCACGACGAGATGCCGGTCAACCAGACCGACTTCCACCACGCCAAGCCGGTCTACGAGTACTTCCCCGGCTGGTGGGAGGACATCTCGGAGGCCCGCACCTTCGAGGACCTGCCGAAGAACGCGCAGGACTACGTGCTCGCGGTCGAGAAGATGTCCGGCGCGCGGATCTCCGTGGTCGGCGTCGGGCCGTCGCGGGCGGCCACGATCGTGCGGCACGACCTGCTCTGACCCGCCGAGGTGACGCTCCCGGACAGCCGAGGTGACGGTGGCGGACAGTCGAGGTGACGGTGGCGGACAGCCGAGGTGACGGTGGCGGACAGTCGAGGTGACGGTGGCGGCGCTCAGGCGTCCGGCGGGCCGTACCGGCGGAGGCTGTGGTGCGCCTCGCCGAGCCGGCGCAGCACCTCCAGCAGCCGGCCGTAGACGACCTGGCCGACGACGAGCTGCGTGAGCAGGTCGGTCGGGTCGCCGTCGCCGAGGGCGGCGACCTCGTGGCGGGCCACGAGGTCGGCGGCCACGACGTAGGGGCGCAGGTCGGTCGAGGTGACCGGCAGCCCGAGCCGCTCCCAGGCCAGCACCGTCTCCAGCACGCCGCGGACCGCAGCCCACGCGGGTGCCGCACGCAGGTGCTCGTCCCACCCGACCTCGGAGGCCAGCTCGCCGACGAGCGCGTCCGCCCGTCCGGCCAGCGGGCCGGGCGCGGGGACGGGGCCGGCCAGCGCGCTCGACCCGGCGGCCAGTACGCCGAGCCGCACGCCGGGCCGGTCGCCGGGCCGGTCGCCGTCCGGCTCGGACCGTTCCTCGAGCGCGGCGACCAGGTCGCGCAGCCGCCCGACCGGCACGTCCCCGACCTCGCGCAGCAGGCGCAGGAGGCGCAACCGGGCCAGGTGCGTCTCGTCGTAGTCCGCGCGGGTGGCGCTGCGCAGGCGGCCCTCGGGAAGGAGCCCCTCGCGCAGGTAGTACTTCACGGTGCCCACCGGCACCTCCGCGGCGCGCGCCAGCTCGCTGAGGGTGAAGGGCGCGCGGTCAGGCGTTGACACCATGGGTGGATAGTGCCAGTCTCCAATAAGAAATCACGACTTCCCAATGAGGTGGGTCCGCGATGGCGACGAGCACGAGCAGCACGGCCGGTGGTCCGGCCTACCGCGGGGCGGCCGCCGCGGCGCCTGCCGGTGTCCAGGGCGGCGCGTACGCGGCCGACGTCGGCGAGGACGAGGTCGTCCTGTTCGTCATCGGGATGCGGGTCAACCGCGTCCGTCGCCTCCGCAGCTGGACCTACGTGGCCCGGCAGATGCCCGCGATGCTGAGCGAGCTGGCCGCGCTGCCGGACAGCCCGCTGCTGACGTTCCGGACGTGGTGGTCGGGGCGCGACGTCATGGTGACGCAGGTCTGGCGCTCGGCCGAGGAGCTGGGCCGGTTCGCGCGCGACCAGGACCACCCTCACGGGACGGCGTGGCGGGAGTTCAACCGCCGGATCGCGGCGTCCGCCGACGTCGGGATCTGGCACGAGACCTACGTCGTGCGCGCCGACCAGGTCGAGTCGCTCTACGGCAACATGCCGCCGATCGGGCTCGGGGTGGCGTACGGGCTCGTGCCCGCCGGGACGCGGCGCGCCACGGCGGCCGTACGGCGGGTCCACGGTGCCGCGGGTGACCACGCGCTGGGGCAGCTGGACTGAGGTACGGCGCCGGAACCGTCATCTCGACGCGCCGAAAACGTCATCTCGGCTGTCCGGAAGCGTCACCTCGGCGGGGTGGGCGGCCGGGCGGCACTAGGGTCGTGGCCCGTGAGCGAGCACCGTACGGACCCCGCCGCCCCCGCCGCCCCTGCCGCATCCGCTGAGGGGCTGCTGACCGTCCTGGTCGTCGGCACCGGCGGGCGTGAGCACGCGCTGGCACGGGCCCTGGCCCGCGACCCCGGCGTGCGCGCCGTCCACGCCGCCCCGGGCAACCCGGGCATGCGCGGGGTGGCCGAGCGGCACGACGTCGACCCGATGGACGGCAGGGCCGTCGCCGACCTGGCCGTCGCCCTCGGTGCGGGGCTCGTGGTCGTCGGTCCCGAGGCGCCGCTGGTCGCCGGGGTCGGCGACGTGGTCCGCGAACGGGGCGTGCCGGTCTTCGGCCCCACCCGCGAGGCCGCCCGGCTGGAGGGCTCCAAGGCCTTCGCCAAGGACGTGATGGCCGCCGCGGGCGTGCCCACCGCCGCCGCCCGGGTCTGCACCACGCCCGCCGAGGCGGAGGCGGCGCTGGACGAGCTCGGCGCGCCGTACGTCGTCAAGGACGACGGCCTCGCCGCCGGCAAGGGCGTCGTGGTGACCACGGACCGCGAGGAGGCGCTGGCGCACGCCGCGGCCTGCGATCGGGTGGTGGTCGAGGAGTACCTCGACGGCCCCGAGGTCTCGCTGTTCGCGATCACCGACGGCGTGACCATCCACCCGCTCCAGCCTGCGCAGGACTTCAAGCGGATCGGCGACGGCGACGTCGGCCCGAACACCGGGGGGATGGGCGCCTACACGCCGCTGCCGTGGGCCCCGCCCGGCCTGGTCGACCAGGTGCTGCGCGAGGTGCTGCGTCCGACGGTGGAGGAGATGGCGCGGCGCGGGACGCCGTTCGCCGGGCTCCTCTACGCCGGTCTCGCGATGACGTCGCGGGGCGTGCGCGTGGTCGAGTTCAACGCGCGGTTCGGCGACCCCGAGACCCAGCCGCTGATGGCGCTGCTCGAGTCCCCGCTGTCCCCGCTGCTGCTCGGCGCCGCGACCGGGACGCTGGCCGACGTGCCGGCGCCGTCGTGGCACCCCGGCTCCGCGGTCGCCGTCGTGCTGGCCAGCGCCGGGTACCCCGCCACCTCGTCGTCCGGCGACGTGATCCGTGGCCTCGACGACGCCGAGGCCGCCGACGGGGTGCATGTCATCCACGCCGGGACGGCCGAGCCCGACGACGACGTGGTCACCGCCGGCGGGCGGGTGCTGGCGGTCGTCGGCACCGGCGCCGACCTGTCCGCGGCCCGCGCCACGGCGTACGACGGGGTCGCCCGGGTCTCCTTCGCCGGCGCCCAGCACCGCACCGACATCGCCCTGGTCGCCGCCCGGGACGAGGCGCAGGACCTGGCCCGCGAGAGGATGGACCCGTGAGCGTCCCCAACGTCCTGGCCACCCGCTACGCGAGAGCCGACCTCGCCCGGATCTGGTCGCCCGAGCACAAGATCGTGCTCGAGCGACAGCTGTGGATCGCGGTGCTCCGCGCCCAGCGCGACCTCGGCGTCGAGGTGCCCGACGGCGTCGTCGAGGCGTACGAGGCGGTCGTCGACCAGGTCGACCTCGCCTCCATCGCGGCGCGCGAGCGGGTCACCCGCCACGACGTGAAGGCCCGGATCGAGGAGTTCTGCGCGCTGGCCGGGCACGAGCACGTCCACAAGGGGATGACCTCGCGCGACCTCACCGAGAACGTCGAGCAGCTCCAGGTGCGCCAGTCGCTGGCCCTGCTGCGCGACCGCGCGGTGGCCACGCTGGCGCGCCTGGCCCGGCTGGCCTCCGAGCACGAGTTGACGGTGATGGCCGGCCGCTCGCACAACGTCGCCGCGCAGGCGACCACGCTCGGCAAGCGGTTCGCCACCGTGGCAGACGAGCTGCTGGTCTCCCTCGAGCGCGTCGAGGAGCTGCTGGCGCGCTACCCGTTGCGCGGGATCAAGGGCCCGATGGGCACCTCCCAGGACATGCTCGACCTGCTCGACGGCGACGAGGCCCGTCTCGCCGACCTCGAGGAGCGGGTCGCGACCCACCTCGGCTTCGCGCGCGTGCTGACCTCGGTCGGCCAGGTCTACCCGCGCTCGCTGGACTTCGACGTGCTGTCCGCGCTCGTCCAGCTGACCGCGGCACCCTCCAACCTGGCCACCACGATCCGGCTGATGGCCGGTCACGAGCTGGTCACCGAGGGCTTCGTCGAGGGCCAGGTCGGCTCCTCGGCGATGCCGCACAAGATGAACACCCGCTCCTGCGAGCGGGTCAACGGCCTGGCCGTGGTCACCCGCGGCTACCTCTCGATGGTCTCCGAGCTGGCCGGGGACCAGTGGAACGAGGGCGACGTGTCGTGCTCGGTCGTGCGCCGGGTCGCGCTGCCCGACGCGTTCTTCGCCGTCGACGGGCTCTTCGAGACGTTCCTGACCGTGCTGGAGGAGTTCGGCGCGTTCCCGGCCGTGGTGGCCCGCGAGCTGGACCGCTACCTGCCGTTCCTGGCCACCACCAAGGTGCTGATGAGCGCGGTCCGCAACGGCGTGGGCCGCGAGAGCGCGCACGAGGCGATCAAGGAGGCCGCGGTCGGCACGGCCCTCGACATGCGCGCCGGGCAGGCCGAGAACGACGTGCTCGCGCGCCTGGCCGCCGACGGGCGCCTCGGGCTGACCGAGGCGCAGCTCGCTGCGCTGGTGGCCGAGCCGATCACGTTCACCGGCGCCGCCGTGGCCCAGGTGCAGGCGGTCGTACGCCGGGTCGCGGCCGTGGTCGAGCAGCACCCCGCCGCCGCCGCGTACGCCCCCGGCGCGATCCTCTGACGTCGTGGGGGACCGGGACCGGCGGTCGCTGCTGAGGCTGCCGCGCCTGCCACGGCTCTCGGTCGCGGCGGCCGTGGTGCTCGGCCTGCTCGGCGGCTTCCTGGTCGCCGCGGTCACCCAGGAGGTCGGCGGGTCGGTGACCCCCGACGTCGTCGACGAGGTGTGCAGCACCCCGGACGACGGCGGCCGCTGGTGCGTCCAGCGGCGCCAGCGCGCCGACGGCCTGGTCGTCGGTGCGGTCGACGAGCTGTGGGTGGTGCGCCGCGAGGGCGGGGAGGACGCCGACCGGGTCACCGTGGCGCCGTGGCCGTACCCGGGCGAGGCCTTCGACGCCCGGTTCGTCGACGAGACGATCGTCGTCCGCGGCCCCGACGGGGCCCAGGCGGTCTACCCGCCGGCGTTCTACGCCCTGGACTGAGCCGGCGTGCTGCCGGCGTCCGGCGCCGGCGCGGTCCCGCCCGGGTGGCGTACGGCGCGCACGGCCATCGCCAGCGCCAGCCCGAGCAGCACCGCGCCCACGGCGAGGGAGACCCGGAACGCGGTGTCCGGGTCGTACCGGGCGGCCGTGAGCTGGTAGGCCGTCACCAGCAGCGCGGCCCCGATCGAGGCGCCGATGCGCTGCCCGGTCTGCAGGGCGCCGCCGGCCGCGCCGCCCATCCGGGGCGGCACGTCGGCCAGGGTCAGGGTGATGTTGGGCGAGACGACCGCGCCGCCGCCGAGCCCGGCCAGCAGCAGGGTCGGGGTCAACCAGAGCCAGAGCGGGTCGCGGCCCGGCGCCAGCACCAGGGTCAGCACGACGCCGACGATGGTCGTCACGAGCGCGGCGACCGTCAGTCCCCGGCCGATCCTGGTCACGAAGCGGCCGGCGGCCGGCGAGCTGATCGCCGAGCCCGCCGCGAACGGCACGAGCAGCAGCCCGGTCTCGAGCGGCGAGTAGTCCAGCCCGTCCTGCAGCCACACCGAGAGCACGAGCAGCAGCCCGGTGAAGCCGGTGAAGTACAGCGCGCCGACGGCCAGGCCGTTGAGGTAGCCCGGCAGCGTGCGGAGCAGGGCGAGGTCGAGCAGCGGCGGGTGGCCACGGCGGGCCGTACGGCGCTCCCAGACCGCGAAGGCCCAGCCGAACAGCGGGACCCCGGCGAGCAGGACCAGCGGCAGCCGCGCGCCGCTCTCGAGGCGGACGACCGGGTAGAGCAGGCAGATCACGGTGAGGCCGAGCAGGACCGCGCCGGGCACGTCGATGCGCGGGTCGTCGTCATCGTCCTCGCCACGGACCCGGCGGGGCACCATCCGCGCCACCGCGAGCAGGGCGACCGCGCCGATCGGAACGTTGACCAGGAACAGCCACCGCCAGCCGTCGTCCTCGCCGGCCACGGCGATGATCAGCCCGCCGATCACCGGGCCGGCCGCCGAGGCGACGGAGACGGTGAACCCGAACAGGCCGAACGCCTTCCCGCGCTCCTCGCCGGTGAACAGCTGCTGGATCAGGCCGGAGTTCTGGGGGGTCAGCAGGCCGGCGGTGGCGCCCTGGAGCAGCCGGGCCGCGATCACCAGCTCGACGTTCGGCGCGAGGCCGACCATCGCGCTCGAGAGCACGAACCCGGTCAAGCCGACCAGCATCATCCGGCGGCGCCCGTAGGCGTCCCCGAGCCGCCCGCCGGCGACCAGCGTCAGCCCGAACGCCAGCGCGTACCCCGAGACGACCCACTGGACCGTGCCGGGGGAGGTGTCCAGCCCGGCCTGCATCGAGGGGATCGCGACGTTCACGATCGAGACGTCGAGCAGCGACATGAACCCGACGACCAGCGAGACGGCCAGGATGCGCCAGCGCCGCGGGTCCGGGGCGGCGACCTCACTCACCGGGCCACTGTGGGGGACGGGGCTCCCCCCGAAAGGGCGGGTCGACCGGGTGCCGGACGCGACATGCTGGCGGGCATGAGTGACTCCAGCACCGGTCCGGCCGACCGCACCACCGCCGTACGCCTCGTCGTGCGGGGCGACGTCCAGGGCGTCGGCTACCGCGCCGCGGCCGGCTCCCGGGCACAGGAGCTCGGACTGGTCGGCTGGGTGCGCAACGAGGCCGACGGCACGGTCGCGCTGCACGTCGAGGGGCCGCCCGACGCGGTCGAGGAGATGGTGGCCTGGACCCGCCAGGGGCCGTCGTCGGCGGTGGTCGAGGGCGTGGACGAGCGGGAGGCCGAGCCGCACGGCCCGTCGGCGTTCGACGTCCGCGCCTGACCGCCGAGACGACGCTTCCGGACAGCCGAGATGACGCTTGCGGCGCCTCGAGGTGACGATTCCGGCGCGCCCGAATGACGGGCCGACGGGCCCGGATGACGGGCCGACGGGCCCGGATGACGCTCCCGGTCAACGCCGCCAGGGTGCCGGCTCGCCGGCCAGCCACCAGCCCAGGGCCCGCGTCATCCACGGCAGCGCGACGTAGGTCATCACCGGCGTCATCACCAGGGTCGTCCCCAGGACGCGCCACCCGACGGCGAGCTCCGGTGCCACCACGCCGAGCAGCAGCGTCACCACCAGGCTGAGCGGGAAGAAGACCAGCCAGATCATGGTCGCCTGCTTCCACCGCGGGGGAGCGGGGGCGGGTGGGCGGAGGTCCTCGACGTCGTGGGCCGAGGGTTCGTCGAACCAGCCCTCGATCCCGGTACGCCGCTCCAGGCGGGACTCCCCGACCAGGCCCTGCGCGGCACCGAGCCACCACTGACGCTGGCTGGAGTGCTCCCAGCCGCGCAGCGACTCGTCGTCGGCGAAGCGGTAGAGCATGTGCCACTCGTCGGAGTCGGCACCCGTACGCACCCAGCCGGTCCCCAGGAAGCCGGGGAACCGGACGGCCAGGGCGCCGCCGGCCCGGATCCAGGCCAGCATCTGGTCGGCGTGGGCCGGGTCGACGTGGCGGGTGATGGAGACGGTGACCGGGGAGGACATGGCTCCATGCTCCCGCCCGGGCGGCGGGGGTGCTGCCGCGGGCCGACGGACGGGCGCCGGGGTGTGACGGACGCCCGGTCCAGGGTGTCCGGAAGCGTCACCTCGGGGCGCCGCGAGCGTCACCTCGGGGCGCCGCGAGCGTCACCTCGGCTGTCCGGAAGCGTCATCTCGGCGGTCAGGTGCGGGCGGTGCCGCCCCAGTTGGCCAGGCGCGCCGCGACGTGGGCCAGGTCGGCGCGCCAGACGTCCTCGGGTCCGGGCGGGAGCAGGTCGTTCCACTCCGAGGCCGGTGAGCCGAGGACGTTCGTCAGCCGGGCGGTGCGGGCGAAGAACCAGGTGTGCAGGTGGGAGCCGCCGTCACCCCACCGGTTCACGTGGACGCGACCGATCTCGGGCAGGTGCTCGACGATCCGCACCAGCCGGTTCGTGATCCGGCCGAGCTCGGAGGCGAGGTCGTCGTCGAGTTCTCCCAGGTCCTGGTGCTCGCGGGAGTGCAGCACCAGCACCAGCGGCAGGCCGGACGGGGCGCCGAGGTGGGTCAGGACCCAGTGCTCGTCCTCCCAGACCACCGTGTCCGGCGCGAACCCGGCGCACGCCCCGCAGGGCTTGTCGGGGGACTCGCCCCACCGCGCCGGCTCGTCGCTGGGCGGGGGCAGGACCCGGGGCACGACCGCCCCGTCGACGGCCTCCCACGGGAAGATGTCCCACGAGGAGGATTCCGACATCGGCAGGCGGCCGTCCGCGCCGACGGCGGCGACGACGCGGGCGTGGACCTCTTCGGCTGACTCCGGCATGGCCACACTCTGGCACCGTGCCCGCGTCACCGCCCGCGGACCCCCCGGTCCCCGGGCGGTACGAGCCGAGCCAGCTCGACCAGCCGCTCCGCGACGTGGCGGCGCGCCTCGGCGGCGGCCACGGAGCGGTCGCGGCCGTCGAGCACCGCCGCCCACGTCGTCAGCCCGCCGTCCACCCGGTCCTGCAGGTCGCGTGCACCGGGCCCGAGGTCGCCCCGGCGCGCCGCCGCGCCACGGGCCGCGGCGCGGGCGGCCGCACCCTCCCGCCAGCGGTCGTGCTCGGCCCGCAACGACGCGGACACCGCCTCCAGACGCCGCAGGGCGGCGTCGGGCCCGGTGCCGGTCTCAGGCGGCGCGGGCACCGAAGAACCCCGCCTCGGCGACCCCGGCCATGTCCTGCCCGGCCTCGGCGTGCGCCCCGGTCTCGACCGCGGCGGCGAGGGCCGTCAGCGTGTCCAGCAGGGCCTCGACCCGGCGCAGCGCCGCGACCGCCAGCTCGACCGCACGCAGCAGGTCGGCGATGGCGTCCCGTCCCTGGTCGATCAGCCGGATCATCCGGACCACCATCCGGGGCGAGGTCGCCGCCGCCTTGGTCCACCCCAGCGGCCCGGCGGCGGCGTCCAGCAGCAGCTCCTGGACCAGCCCGTCGAGGAACTGCAGCGCCGCGCAGACGACCTCGGCGGTGGCCTTCGACACCGACACGACGTGGCCGAGCTGCTCGGCCACCAGGGTGGCGGCCTCGCGCTGCTCGTCGTGGGCGACCGCCAGCCGCCCGGCCAGCCGGGCCGCCGCATCGGCCGACAGGCCCTGCATGACCCCGGGCACCTGCTCGGCCAGCGCCCGGTAGTTCTCGCCGACCGCGCCGGTCGCCGAGGCGAGCTCCGCCCACCCGGCCCGCATCGACGACACCGCGTCCATGTCACCGGCCAGCGGCTCGAGCAGCTCGGTCAGCAGGTCGCGGCCGGTGAGCCGGCGCACCACCTCCAGCACCCCGCCGATCAGCAGACCGCAGTCGTCACGCAGCCCGTCGACGAACGCACCCTCGGTGCCCGGCGGCCGCGTCCCACCGCGCACCACCGCCCCCGCGTCGCGGACCTCGTGCACCCCGGCAGCGCTGCTCACCGCCACCACCCCCGGGCGTCCTGGGCCACCTGGCCGGCCGACGGGGTCGCGCCCGCTCCGACCACGAAGTCCTGCTGCGCCCGGACGTCGCCCAGCGCGTCGGCCGTGACCCGCACCGACTCACCCAGCGCCCCGGCCTTCCCGCGCACGTCGTCCCAGGCATGGTCGGCGTCGCGTGCGGCGGCGAGAACGTCGCCGAGGCCGGCCCGCCCGTCCGCGCCGGCGCGTCCGGGCCCGCCCTGCGGCCCGGCGCCGCCGTCCGTACCCCCGTCCGTACCCCCGTCCGCGCCCCACGGCAGCCGCAGCGCCAGCGGCTCCCGCGCCGGCGTCGGCGCACCGCCCCCGACCGGGGGCCCGCCGGGCGGGAGGGCGTACCGGCCCTCGGGACGGGTCCGGTCCAGCCGGCGCGCGACGTCGTCGTCGGTGGCCAGCACCTCGGCCCGCAGC
>JBBSKO010000030.1:0-15338 GCA_038256225.1 Propionibacteriales bacterium
GCCCAGGGCCCACTCCTTGAACTCCTGGCAGTCCGTCCAGGGCTCCCCGGTCTCGCGCTCGACCTGCACCAGCCCGGTCGCCATGCAGCCGCTGTAGACCAGCGTGTGGACGCGGTACCCCTCGTCCAGGCCGAGCTGGTCGAGCGCCGGGGAGAGAGCGCGTGCGTAGGAGTCGCCGATCAGCACCACGGTCCGCTCGGCGTCAGTGTCGCCCTGCGCGCACAGCTCGCGGGTCCCGGTGCGGTAGTCGCACTCGCCGAGCGGCGCCACCGCCTCGCTCAGCGCCGCGAGGTCGGGCACCAGGCCGCTCGGCACCGCGCGTCCCTCCTCGGCGGCCTCGGCCGAGGCCTCGACCAGGCGGACGTACGGGTCACTGCCACGCGGGGCCCGCTCCTGCCCCAGCGCGATCGGCGCGCCTCCCCCGCCCTCGCGCAGCCGGTCGTCGACCACGGCGTGCGCCACCCCGGCGACGCCGGCCACGAGCGCGAGGCTCACCGGGTAGATCACCAGCGCCGGCGCGGTGCGGTGCCACCGGACACCGCGGCGGAACGGGGTCTCCACCAGGTGGTAGGTCGCCCAGGCCAGCACCATCACCAGCACCAGCACCAGCAGCTGGGTCGCCGTGTCCATCGGCCCGTCGAGCTGCGACCGGGCGACCACGGCTGCCGGCCAGTGCCACAGGTAGAGCGAGTAGGACCAGGCCCCGACCGCGACGGCCGGGCGCACCGAGAGCAGCCGCTCCGTCGTCGTGGTGACGTCTGCACGCCCCCCCGCGAGCACCAGCAGAACAGTGCCCAGGACCGGCAGCAGGGCCGCCGTGCCGGGGAAGGGCGTCTGAGGGGTGTAGACGACGCCGGCGCCGAGGACGGCGGCGAGGCCGGCCGCGCCGAGCAGCTCCCGCGGGACCCGTCCCAGGCGCAGCGGACCGCGGTGCAGCAGCAGCGCGCACGCTGCGCCCGCGCCCAGCTCCCAGGCCCGGGCCAGGGTCGAGAAGTACGCCGTGGTCGGCGAGGTCTCCGTCGTCACGACCGACCAGGCCAGCGAGGCGAGGACGACGACCGTCAGCAGGACCCACAGCAGCCTCAGCCGGACCCGGTCGGGCTCGGCGGGCGCACGCCGACGCACCCCGAGGGCGACCAGCAGCACCAGCACCGGCCAGAGCAGGTAGAACTGCTCCTCGACCGCGAGCGACCAGTAGTGCTGCAGCGGCGAGGGCGGCTCGCCCTGCGCGAAGTAGTCCGTGCCGACGGAGGCGAACCGGACGTTCGCGGCGAACGCCGTCGCCCAGACGGCGTCGACCACCAGGGTCTGCGTCCGCACCAGCGGCAGCGTCAGGTACGACACCACCACGGTGACCACCGTGACCAGCGTCGCGGCCGGCAGGATGCGGCGCGCCCGACGGGCGTAGAAATCGGCCAGCGACACCCGCCCGGTCCGGGCCGCGTCCCGCAGCAGCAGGCCGGTGATCAGGTAGCCGGACACCACCAGGAAGACGTCGACGCCGACGTAGCCCCCGGGCAGGGCCAGGCCCCCAGGGAGCCCGAGCCCGCCGAGGTGGTGGACGACCACCAGCAGCACCGCGACGGCCCGCAGGCCCTGGATGTCGCCTCGGAAGCCCAGCGCGGCCGGCGGCCGGGCTGGGCCGGCCTGCTCCTGCCGATGAGCCCCGCGCACCCGGCGGACGGTACCAGCGGCGCCGCCTCCCGATCGGGGGGACGGCTACGCTCCGCACATGCTCGTCACCGCCACTACGGTCCTCGACACCCCGACCAACGTGCGCCGGTTCGTGGCGGACAACCTGGCCTCCGGAGTGGACCACCTGCTGGTCTTCCTCGACGCCCCCGGCGCGCCCGGGCAGGACGAGGTCCGCGACCACCTCGAGCAGCACCCGCACGTGACGCCCGTGGTCACGGATCGGACCTGGTGGCACGGGAGCCGCCCCGACCGGCTCAACGTGCGACAGCGGATCAACGTCAACGTCGCCCTCGCCCTGCTCGAGGACCTCGACGAGGTCGACTGGGTGGTCCATGTCGACGGTGACGAGGTCGTCCACATCGACCCGGCCGCGCTCGCGGCGGTCCCGGCCGCGACCCCGTCCCTGCGGCTGACCCCGCTGGAAGCCGTCAGCACGATGCACCCGGTCCGCCGTCCGACCAGCTTCAAGCGGCTCCTCGACGAGGACGACCTGCACCTGCTCACGGTGCTGGGCGTGCTCGACCGGCCGACGAACCAGGCCTACTTCCACGGCCACGTGCTGGGCAAGTCCGGGGTGCGGCCGGGGTCCGGCCTGCGCCTGACGCTGCACGAGCCCGTGACACCGGACGGGGAGCGGCTGCCGCGTACGGCGCGCCACGAGCACCCGGCCCTGCGGGTGCTGCACTACGACGCGGTCTCGGGCGAGGAGTTCGTGCGCAAGTGGCGGACGATGGCCGCGGCCGGCCCGGTGGCCCTGCGGCCCGACCGGGCGCTGATGGCCCGGGCGCTGCGGTGCCTCGTCGGCAAGGACCTGCCCGACGACGTCGCCTCGGACTACCTCGCCCGCGTCTACGCCGCGACCACCCAGGACGACGTGAGGACCCTCGAGGACCTGCGCCTGCTCGAGCACGTCGACCCGTCCGCGGGGGACCACCGCCCGACCACCTTCTCCCCCGCGGCCGCCGCCCGGGTCGAGGCCCGGCTCGAGGAGCTGCGCGGCGCACCCAAGCGCCCGTTCCACGTCAACCACGGCACCGACGCCGACCGTGCGGACGCGCCGCACGATGCGCCGCACGGCGCGCCCCGGGCCTCGAGCACCGGCCCGCTGGGTCGGCTGCGTCGGCGCGGGGCGGGACCGCGCTAGTCGCGCCCGAGCCGTCCCCGCAGCGCCGACAGCCCGGCCCGGACGCCGTGCCCTGCGGCCGATGCGGGGGGCGGGGCGGGGGACGGGGCGGTGCGGCGCTCCCGGGCCAGCTCGGTGCGCAGGCCGCGGACGTCGTCGAGCATCCGGGCCACCAGGGAGACCGCGACCTCGGCCACCTCGGCGTCGCTCACCGAGGCCGGCCGGCGCCGCTCCTCGCGCTCGGCGGGCACGAGCAGGTGCTCGAGGCGGCCGCTGACGTCGAAGCCCTGCTGCCGCAGGTAGGACACGGCGGCCTCGCCGCGCCGCACGCAGTCGGCGACCTGGTCCTCCTCGGGCCAGAAGCGCTCCCCGGGCCGGGTGGCCAGCCTCTCGTCGGCGAGGTAGCTGCGCAGGTAGACGCCCTTGTCGAAGGCACCGGTGAAACCCTCGAGCCGCTCGTTCACCCGACGCAGGGTCTCGGCCTCCGCCACTCCCATCGAGGGGTTCGCGAAGGACCCCGACAGGTCACAGACGGCGGGGTCGACGTCGAGGATCCCCGCGAAGCGCCGCCACACGTCGGCGCGGTCCGCGGTCGGATCCAGGACCAGCACGTGCACCTGCTCGGGGGGCACCGTCGACGCCCACCGCTGCAGCACCAGCCGCAGGTCGAGGGTGCGCCAGTTCCAGGTGGCCTGGGGGCTCGAGGACTCGCCGCGGCCGTAGTCGCCCATCGGCGTGGTCGCGCCGTTCTTCAGGCTCTCCTGCCAGCTCGCGGCGAACAGCCCCAACGGCTCGCGCGCGGTGACCACCAGGTGCACCTCGGCCGGGGCCAGTGCCGCGACCGCCCGTGCGGCCTGGTCCGGCGAGGCCGCCGCGAGGAACTCGTGGCTGACGAGCCCGGTGCCCGGGGTCCGGGCCAGCTCGTCTCGGACCCGCTGCCAGGCAGTGCGTTGGCGTTCGGGCTTGCGCTCCTGGTGCGGGTCCTCCCGGATCGTGCGGGCCGACCACAGGTGGTCGCGGCGCTCCTCCCCGGGCACCGTCACGCCGGCGGCGGCCAGCGCCTCCCGGTTGCTCCACCAGATGGTCTGCAGGTAGGACGTGGCCGTCTTGGGCAGGCCCAGGTGGAGCAGGACGCGGTCGACCACTCAGATGCTCGCGCTGAACTGGTCGATCGCCTCGCGGATGCGCTCCTCGTCACGGGTGGCCATCGGCACGAGCAGCTCCTGGACCACGTCGGTCAGCTCGGCCAGGCGCAGGTGGTGCCGCCGCATCTCGCTGATCTCGGCCTCGAGGTCCAGGACGCGCTGCTCGAGCTTGTCCAGCCGCTCCTGCTCGGCCCGCCGGGTCGCGCCCAGCGCCTCCCACGGTCTCATCGGGTTCATTCTCACCACTCTCCCACCAGGACGACCGATCTGAGGACCTGGCCCGTCCTCGGCGCGCCGCCCTGCCCGTCGCGCTGGTCGGGGCCCTGCTCCTCGTCCACGACGTCCCCCGCGTCGTCGTCCAGGTCCTCGTCGAGGTCGTCGTCCTCGTCGTCGTCCTGGCCGCCGTGCCGAGGGGCGTGCTCGAGGGTCGCCACCACCGTGACGTCGCGCGCGCCTGCGGCCCGCCACTGTGCGGCGACCTCGTCGGCGTCGAGCGCACCCACGCTCCACTCGACCCCGGGCGTGGCGCCCACGAAGAAGTGGGCGTGGACCGACCCGCCGTCGCGCAGCGCCATGGAGCAGAACCGCGCGAAGTTCTCGCACCCCCGGGGACCGACCGCGTCCAGGAGGTGCTCGGCCACGACCACCTTGCGCCCCGGCTCGCGCGCCAGCCGGGCGCCCTCCCCTAGCACGCTGCGCAGCTCGGTGAGGTTCAGCGGTCGCACCGTCAGCGGCAGGTCCTCGCCGCGGACCTCCTCCAGGAGCGTGTCGAGAGGGAAGGTGACGAAGTCGTAGGCCACGGTTCGCAGGCCCTGTCGGGCCAACCACAGCGCGTCCGCCCCGCGACCGGCGCCGAGGTCGAGCACCAGGGCGGCGTCGGTGCTCAGGGCAGCGCGCTTGCCTCGCCGCGCGGAGCGGGAGGGCCGGCGCTGCGGCAGCTCGCGCTTGCGCAGGGCGTACCGGCGCTGCCAGTTCTTGAAGCCCGGCCGCAGCCCGCGGAACCAGTCGTTGAGCGCCCTCGTCGTGCGCACGGGGGTCTCGAACTGGAAGACCGGGTCGGGAACGCGCCACCCCGGACCGTAGGTGGCCTCGAGCAGCCGCTCGGGCCGGGCCGGCACCGGGACCTCCACGCCCTCGAGCACCGCGGTGCCGAGCGGGAAGACCCAGTCGTGCTGGAAGTCCGCGCCGACCTCGCCCATCAGGTAGAGGCGGCCGTCGTCGAGGAAGCCCCCGAAGACGTCGAGGCCGCGCTTGTGCCCGTCGCCCTCGGGCACCATCACCTTGAAGGCGGCACCGCTGTAGCGCACGACCTCGTAGCCGACGCGGACCACCTCGCGCTGGATCCGGAACGACTCCCGGACCACGTCGACGGGCGCCTCGTGACGACTGACGTACCCGATGTCGGCGTCGGAGTCGTGGCCCAGCACCGTCTGCTGGCGCACCGCCCCGAGCAGGGTCCCGTACGCCACGAACGGCTCCACACCGGCCCGGCGGACGGCTGCCAGGACGAAGCCGACCGCACGGACGAGGGCGTCGATGTCCTCGCGTCCCCGCGTCTCGAAGGTGGGCACGAGCCGGCCCGACTTGTCGATCCCCAGCTCGGCGCCCTCGGGGTTGACCACGCTGACGCGCCGGTCGGCCTCGCTGAAGACGACCTCCCCCTCGAAGTGCACCGACCCGTCGCCGGGGTCGCGCACCACGACGTGGGCGCGGCCGTCGAGGTAGCGACGCAGGGGTGCGGGCCAGCTCGCCAGCCGCTCCCCGCGCCCGGCGCCCGGCTCGGTGTCGCGCTGCGCCCAGAAGGACCACACCCGGCGCCCGTCGAGGAGGACGTCGACGGCGCCCTCGTCGGGGCGGTCCAGCAGGACACCGTGCCCGTCGACCTGCTGGACCCCGAGGTTCCGGCTCACTGCAGCATCAGTCCATCTCCACCTGCGCGTAGGGGTCGACGCCGCCGACCGGTCCGGTCCCGAAGAGGAACCCGTCCACCAGGCGCCCGTCGGCCGTGGCCTGGCGCGCGACGGCGTAGCGGGCCGCGTTGCCCCCGCTGAAGCGCTGGTACCAGCGGTCGATGTGCGCGGAGTACTGCTTGGTCATCCCCTCGCGGTAGAAGACGCCGACGTTCTCGTCCGAGCGGGCCGAGGCGTCCGACCAGTTCTGCGAGCCGTTGAGCACCGCGTAGCCGTTGGACTTGCCCCGGACGTTGCCGGTGATGGCCACCGACTTCATGTGGAAGTAGTCGTCGAACTGGCCGTCGCCGTTCGTGTCGCGCACCATGTGCGCCAGCGGCACGGGCCCGCGACGGCTCGGCTGCCGCAGCATGCGCCCCGCGTCGACGCCCATCACGGTGTAGCCGATACGCACGTCGCAGCCGTTGACCCACAGGGCGCGGACCTTGCGGGCCAGCCGCATCCCGCGATCCTCACGGATCACGTCGGGCGCGATCCGGATCCGGGTCCGGCCGTTGCCGGTGTTGGTGGCCCCGGCGCAGCGGACCTGGTTGAGCAGCTGCATCACGGGGTCCGGGTTCCGGCCCGAGGCCCCGGGGAAGAAGGCGAGCTTGTCCGGGCCGGAGGACCAGGTGACGTAGGTGTTCCTGACCGGCCGGTCCTTGGCCATCTGCTCGAAGACGCCACGCACGAAGTTGTAGGGACCGGGTCGGCCGGTCAGCGTCTGCATGTCGTTCCACTGGTTCGACCCGGACGTCGACGTCAGGTTGGCCGAGCCCTGCATGACGACCTGGTCGGCGCTGCCGGACTCGGAGAAGAGGAAGAACTTCGCGTGGGCGGCGCCGCCACGGCCTCGGCAGGACTGGCGGCAGGCGCGCACCCAGCTGCGCTCAGAGCGGGGGCGGCCCTCGTTGCCGGCCGCGAGCCGCCGCTTGAGCTGATCGAAGCTGTCCCCGCCCCGGGGGGCGACGTTGCCCCGGGCCTGGAGGAACCGCACCTGGACGTTCCGCTGCTGCGCCCGGGCCAGGGCGTTGACGGCCTCCCGGGAGTTGAAGTTCCAGCTCATGATCTCGATCTCGCCCCCGCGCGGCGTCGCGCGGATGGACCGGATGATCTTGCTGAGGATGGCGTTCTGCTGGGCCTGGTTCCCGTAGGCGTTGTTGAAGGTGATGCCGTCGCGCGGGGTGTAGTCGGCCGACGAGGCGGGGACCGAGACCAACGAGACGAGCAGGGCGATGACGGCGACGACGGCCGCGCGCGTGAGGACCACGACGTTGCTCCTTAACAAGGGTGCTGCAGGACCGCAGCGGCCCGCGAGTGCCACGGTACCCGCGCCGTGGCGTGGTGTCGCAGGTCACGAGGCACTGCTGTGGAGGAGGAGAGTACGGCCCCGGTGCGGGCACACCGGGGCCGTCCTGGTGTGGCTCAGTCCTGGTCGACCAGGGCGTACGGGTCGACCCCGCCGATCGGGCCGGTCCCGAAGAGGAACCCGTCCACGTAGCGATCGTTCACCTCGGCCTGCCGGGCGTAGACGTAGCGGGGGCTGCCGCCGCGGAACTGGTTGTACCAGTAGTTCAGGTGCTCCTCGTACCGCTGGGTCAGGTTCTTGCGGTGGAAGATGCCGATGTTCTCGTCCGACCTGGCGGCCGCGGTGGAGAAGTTCGCCGAGCCGTTCAGCGTGACCCAGGCGTTGCGCTTGCCGCCGACGCGGCCGGTGATGGTCATCGCCTTCATGTGGAAGTAGTCGTCGAACTGGCCGTCGCCGTTCGTGTCGCGCACCATGTGGGCCAGCGGCACGGGCCCGCGACGGCTCGGCTGGCGCAGCATCCGTCCCACGTCGATGCCCATCACGGTGTAGCCGATGCGCACGTCGCAGCCGTTGATCCACAGCTTGCGGAGCTTGCGACCCAGGGCCATCCCGCGGCTCTCGCGCAGCGCGTCGGGAGCCACGAGGATGCGGGTGCGGTTGCTGGCGGTGTTGGTCGCCCCGCGACACGTGACCCGGTTGAGCAGACCTGCGACCGGGTCGGCGGCCTTGCGGCCGGCGCTGGGGAAGAACGCGAGCCGGTCGGGGCCCGAGCTCCATCTGGCGTAGGTCTTGCGGACCGGCTTGTCGCGCGCCATCTGCTCGAAGATGCGCTTGGTGAAGCCGTAGCCGCTGCCGGACCCGCGGGTGGTCCGCACGTCGTTCCACTGGTTGCTGGAGGCCGCCGCGGTCAGGTTGGCCGAGCCCTGGATCAGCACGTTGCTGGCCCGGCCGGACTTGGAGAACAGGTAGAACTTCGCGTGGGCGGCACCGCCGCGGCCGCGGCAGGACTGCACGCAGGTGCGCGCCCAGCTGCGTCGGGCCTTGTTACGGCCGCGGTTGCCCCGGTCGAGACCGGCGCGGAGCCGCTTGAAGGTGGGGTTGTCCACCCGCGTCAGGTTGCCCTTCGCCATCAGCACGTTGACCTTCACGCCGCGCTTCTGGGCACGGAGCAGGGCGTCGGTCGCGCCCGAGGACGCGTAGTTCCAGGTCATCACCTGGATGTGCGCGCCCTTCGGCGTCGAGCGGATCGTCTTGACGATCTTGTTGACGATGCTGCGTTGTGCCGCCCCGTTGCCGGTCGCGCTGTTGAAGGTCGGCCCGCTCTTGGGGGTGTACTTGCCTGCCTGGGCGGGGGCTCCGGCCATCAGTGACAGCACCACGGCCATCGCCGCCACCACGGCACAGATCGATCTCTTGACCATCATCGTCATCCCTTCGGCGCCGCGGTCCCGGGGGAGTCCGGGCGCCATCCTTTTCGTTGCCATGTCACCGACCAGAGGTCCTTTGGACGGGTGCTGCTGAGTCGTTCCGGGCGCTGCAGCCCTGTCGCCCTGTGGTGGGCGCCGGACGGCCCCGGGCCGGCCCTAGGCGCGGCAGCTGTCGACCGACGCGCGGTACTCGCGGTCCTGCTCGAGCGGAGTGGTCCCCTCGCGCACGAGGCCGCCCAGCACGCCGTACCAGCGGTCGTCGAAGGTCACCAGGCGCTGGCCCGAGGAACACCCCAGTACTTGCCGCTCCACGAAGGCGTCGCCGTCGTTGCACCCGGCGTAGCCCCTCGGGATGGGGCCACCGGTGACCCACACCTC
Organism: Propionibacteriales bacterium; assembly: GCA_038256225.1. Taxonomy (GTDB): domain Bacteria; phylum Actinomycetota; class Actinomycetes; order Propionibacteriales; family Nocardioidaceae; genus Nocardioides. The sequence continues at coordinate 9,027 of JBBSKO010000030.1, forward strand.
GGCGCAGTCCGGCGCGTCGGGGTCGGCCGTCGGCGCCGACGGCGCCGACGTCCCGGCGTCGTCCGGCTCGCTCGACGTGCTCCCGGCCGCGGGGTCGGTGGCGGCCGGGTCCTCGTCCGCCCCGTCCTGACCGCATCCTGCGAGCAGCGCGACGCAGAGCAGTGCCGGGACGACGGGGACGCGCGACAGCCCGAGGCGTCCGAGTGCATGCATGCACGCCACTCTAGGCGATCGGAGCCCGCTCTCCCCGTCTCCGCTCCGCGCCGGGCGAGCCCGGCCGGGGACGCCCGGGACGACCGGTAGCCTCGGCCACCCCACCATCGACGTCGAGGAATGGCATGAGCAGCGCACCGACCCGCGTCTACACCGCACGGCTCGTCGGCCTGCCCATCTTCGACCCCCAGGGGGACCAGGTGGGCAAGGTGCGCGACGTCGTGGTCGTGCTGCGCTCCGAGACCAGCCAGCCCCGGGTGCTGGGGCTGGTGGCCGAGGTGTTCGGCCGCCGCCGCATCTTCGTGCCGATGACCCGGGTCACCAACATCGACAGCGGGCAGGTCTACACGACCGGGCTGCTCAACATGCGCCGCTTCGAGCAGCGCTCCACCGAGACCCTGGTGATCGGCCAGATGCTCGACCACTCGGTGACCATCGTGGGCACCGGCGTGTCGGGCACCGTCTACGACGTGGCCATGGAGCAGGCCCGCAACCGCGACTGGGTGCTGTCCCGGGTGGCGGTCCAGGAACCGGGCAAGGGGCTGCGCCGCCGCGGGCAGAGCCACGTGGTGGCGTGGGACGAGGTCACGGGCCTGACCCGCCGCGAGGACTCCCAGGGCGCCATCCAGCTGCTGCACGCGCTGAACGAGATGCGCCCGGCCGACGCCGCGTCGGTGCTCCACGACCTCCCCCAGGACCGGCAGCTGGCCGTGGTCGCCGCGATCGACGACGAGCGGCTCGCCGACGTGCTGGAGGAGATGTCCGAGGAGGACCAGGTCCAGATCCTCGGCCGGATCGGCACCGAGCGCGCCGCCGACGTGCTCGAGGAGATGTCACCCGACGACGCCGCCGACCTGATCAACGAGCTGCCGCCCGAGACCGCCGAGCTCCTGCTGGACCTGATGGAGCCCGAGGAGGCCAAGGACCTGCGCCGGCTGATGTCCTACGTCGACGACACCGCCGGCGCGATGATGACGCCCGAGGCCGTCATCCTGGGACCCGACGCCACGGTCGCCGACGCCCTCGCCCTGGTCCGCGACCCCGACCTCACCCCCAGCCTGGCGGCCTGCGTGTACGTCTGCCGCCAGCCGCTCGAGACGCCGACCGGCCGCTTCCTGGGCGTGGCGCACATCCAGCGTCTGCTGCGCGAGCCACCGTCCTCGCTCGTCGCCGGGGCGATGGACGAGACCCTCGAGAACGTCCGGCCGGAGGCGTCGGTCGACGAGGTCGCCGCGCACCTGGCGTTCTACAACCTGGTCGCGGCACCGGTCACCGACGACGGGGGCCACCTGGTCGGGGTCGTGACCGTCGACGACCTGCTCGACCACCTGCTGCCCGAGAACTGGCGCGACCGCGGCACCCGCTCCGGTCGCCGGCCCGGTCTGGTGACCGGTGCGGCGAGCACCCCTCCCCCGGGAGCGTCGCGTGGCTGAGCGTCCGCCCCGTCCGTCGCAGCGGGAGAACCGTCAGCGGCTGGACACCCCGCTGGTCCACCGCCGGGCGCTGGTGCGTCGGCCGGCGTACGACTCCGACACCTTCGGGGTCTTCGCCGAGACCTTCGCGCGGTTCATGGGGACCGCGACCTTCCTGGCCTACATGACGATGTTCGTCCTGGTCTGGGTGAGCTGGAACGTCCTCGCACCGGAGGCGCTCCGCTGGGACGGCTACCCCTTCATCTTCCTGACGCTCATCCTGAGCCTCCAGGCCTCGTACGCCGCCCCCCTGATCCTGCTGGCCCAGAACCGGCAGGAGGCCCGCGACAAGGTCATCGGCGAGCAGGACAGGCAGGCCAACGCCCGCGGGCACGCCGACATGGAGTTCCTCGCGCGCGAGGTCGCCTCGTTGCGGATGGCGGTAGGCGAGGTCGCCACCCGCGACTTCCTGCGCTCTGAGCTGCGCTCGCTGCTCGCCGAGATCGACGACCGGCGCGAGGAGAGTCACGGACCCGGCCGGGGTGACGATCCCGACGACGGCGCCCGCCACCGGGGCTGACCCGCGGTCTCCTAGACTCGGCACCATGAGCACCCCCTCCGACCGCCCGACCGCTAACGGGACCGGTGACTCCGTGCTCGACCGCGTGCACGCCGCGCTGGCCACCGTCGACGACCCCGAGATCAAGAAGCCGATCACCGAGCTCGGCATGGTCGACTCGGTCGTCCTCGACGACGACGGGACCGTGCGGATCACGGTCCTCCTCACCGTCGCCGGGTGCCCGATGAAGGACACCATCACCACCGAGGTCACCGAGGCCGTCAGCCGGGTCGACGGCGTCGCCGGGGTCGCGCTCGAGCTCGGCGTCATGACGCCCGAGCAGCGCGAGGGCCTGCAGACGCACCTGCGCGGCGGCCAGGCCCAGCGTGAGATCCCCTTCGCCCAGCCCGGGTCGCTGACCAAGGTCTACGCGATCGCCAGCGGCAAGGGCGGGGTCGGCAAGTCCTCGGTGACGGTCAACCTCGCGCTCGCGCTCGCCGTGCAGGGCCAGCGGGTCGGGATCGTCGACGCCGACGTCTACGGCCACTCGGTGCCCGCCATGCTCGGCCTGGCCGACGCCCGCCCGACCCAGGTCGAGGACCTGATCATGCCGGTCCCGACGCCCAGCGGCGTCTCGGTGATCTCGATCGGGATGCTCAAGCCGCGCCGCGACCAGGTCGTGGCCTGGCGTGGCCCGATGCTCGACCGGGCGCTGGTGCAGATGCTCTCGGACGTCTACTGGGGCGACCTCGACGTGCTGCTGCTCGACCTCCCGCCGGGCACCGGCGACGTCGCCATCTCGCTGGGCCAGCACCTGCCCGGTGCCGAGGTGATCGTGGTGACCACACCCCAGGAGGCCGCCGCCGAGGTCGCCGAGCGCGCCGGGACGATGGCCTCGATGATGCACCAGCGCGTCATCGGCGTGGTGGAGAACATGTCCTTCCTGCCGTGCCCGCACTGCACCCCCGAGCAGGACCACCGGCTGGAGGTGTTCGGCTCGGGTGGTGGTGACCGCGTCGCCACGACCCTGTCGTCCCGCTTCGGCTACGACGTGCCGGTGCTCGGCCGGATCCCGCTCGACCTCTCGCTGCGCGAGGGGGGTGACGTCGGCAAGCCCGTGATCGAGGCCGACCCCACCTCGCCGTCCGCGCTGGCGCTGCGCGGGGTGGCCGACGCGCTGGGCCGACGTGGTCGCGGACTGGCCGGGCGTCAGCTGGGCCTGAGCCCCACCGCTAAGGTCTAGGCGTGCCTGGGTTCCTGGAGCTCGTCGTCATCGCCTTCGTCGCGATCGTCGTCTTCGGACCCGACAAGCTCCCCGACCTGGCCAAGCAGGCCGGGCAGCTGATCCGCAAGGGTCGCAACCTGGCCAACAACGCGCGCGACGAGCTGCGCACCGAGCTCGGCCCGGCCTACTCCGACCTCGAGCTGCGCGACCTCGACCCGCGCGCGGTCGTGCGCAAGCACATCCTCGAGGCGATGGAGGAGGCCGACGAGGAGGAGCGGCGCACCCGGACCGCGCAGCGCACGCTGGCCGAGGGCGAGGTCCCGCCGTACGACACCGAGGCCACCTGAGGCTCGCCCGCCTGATCCCCCCGGAGTGTCCGGAACCGTCATCTCGAGTGTCCGGAACCGTCATCTCGGCTGTCCGCGAGCGTCATCTCGGCTGTCCGCGAGCGTCATCTCGGCGGGTCGGGGCGGACCTGGGCGGCGACGAGCGCGACGAGGGCGACCAGGCAGCGACGGGCCGCGTCGGCGCCTGCGGCGCCCTCGGCGCCCTCCTGCAGCTCGACGAAGTCCGACCCGACCCGCAGCAGCGCGCCCTCGTGACGCCCCCCGTCCCGCAGGTGCAGCACGCACGGGTGTCCCTCCTCGGCCAGCCTGCGCAGGAAGGCGGCCAGGCCGAGCGCGGCCACCCGCGGCCAGGCCACCTCGGGCACCGAGCGCGCTGACGACCCGGTGACCGACTGCACCGCGACGAGCGGCACCGCCCAGTCCTGGGCGGCGCCGCGCAGCAGGAACCAGCCGTCGCCGACCCGCTCCAGGGTGCCTGCCACCGGCCCGACCCCGGCCACGCGGACCACCACCGGGTCCCCGAGGGAAGCCATCAGCCGGCTGGCCAGCGTGACCGCGCGGTACTCGGCGCGGCTGCGGTCGGCGATCTCGGGCGCCCGGTCGGCGTCGTAGAGCGTCTCCGCCCGGCTCTCCAGCTCGTCGAAGAGGTCGAGCAGGTGCTCGTCTGCGCCCATGACGCCAGCCTGCCAGAGCGAGTGCCTGTGGACGGCCGGTTGACGACCTGGCTTAAAAGGCGTTTTCTGAGGCAAACGGACGCAAACACAGGCATTGGAGCACCCCGATGACGCCTCCCCCGCACCTCGCCCGGAGGGCGGGCGTCGTCCTCGCGGCCACCGTGGCCGTCCTGCTGGTCGTCGTCCTCGCAGTGTCCGCGCTCGTCGACCTGCCCCCCGTCACCCGGGACGGGTCCTGGCGCTCCGCCTCCTTCGAGGAGCTGCTGGTCCGGCTGTGCGCCCTGGCCGCCCTCGTCGCGGGCGGCTGCTGGTGGGTCGGTGTCCTGCGCCTGGTCCGGGCTGCCGCCCCCGGGACCGACCCCGCGCACCTGCCGGCCCCGGCCGGACTGCCGCCGTGGCTGCGTCGTGCCGTGCTGACGGCGTGCGGCGGGGTCCTCGTCGCCACGCCGGCCGTCCCGGCCCTGGCTGCGAGCGGGGCCGGGAGCGCCGACGGCTCCGGGACGGACCCGATCGCCGCCCTGGCCCTGCCCGCCGCGACGGGCGACCTGCCCAGCACCGGACCCCGGGGGCTGCCCCTGCCCGACCGCGTCGCCGGGGAGGCGCCCCGCACCCACGGGCAGAGGTCGACGACCCCGCGTGCCCCGACGGGGTCCGGGGTCCCGTCCCCGGGACCTCGGACGCCCCCGGCGCCGCCGACGACCGTGCGGGTCGTGCCGGGCGACTCCCTCTGGGCGATCGCCGAGGCCCAGCTGCGCTCCGCCGGCGGGCCTGTCGACGACGCCGCCGTGGCGACGCGCTGGCAGGAGATCTACGCCAGGAACGCCGGGCGGATCGGCCCCGACCCGGACCTCGTCCTGCCCGGCCAGCAGCTCGACCTCGACCGTCCCTGACTCAGCTGACCGCCCGACCCCTGACCGCCCGACCAGACCGGCCCGTCCGAAGGAGACCGCCATGTCCTCGACCGTCGTCCCGCTCCGCCCGCCCGTGCCGGTCGTCGGCGTCCAGGGCACGCTCGCCCTGGCCCTGGTCCCCCGGCGCGAGCCACCGCCGGTCGCGGCCGTGCCACCCGGCGACGACGGCGCCCGGACCGTCGAGGCATGGGCACGCCGCGTGGTGCAGGCGGCGCTCGAGATCGTCGGGGGCGACCGCCCGGTCAGCCAGCTGGTGCGCTGGGTCGACGGCGAGGTCCTCGCCGACCTGCAGCGCCGCGCCTGGCTGGTGGCCCACGCCGGTGGTCACACCCCCGGCGTCGCCCGGGTCCAGCCGGTGCGACCGAGGGTGCTCAGCGTGCACACCTGCGTGATCGCCGACGGCGTGGTCGAGGCCGGCGTGCACGCCGCCCACGGCCCGCAGTCGCGGGCCGTGGCCACCCGGTTCGAGCGGCGGCGCGGACGCTGGGTCTGCACCGCCCTCGACTTCTCCTGAGCGCGGGCCCCGCGCTCAGCCGTTGGCGCGCGCGGTCAGACCGGTCGGCCCGCCCGCCGCACCGTGGCAGCGCTTGAACTTCTTGCCCGAGCCGCAGGGGCACAGGGCGTTACGGGTCGTGCCGGCGAACTCGTCGTCGCCCACCTCGCCCTCGGCGCGCACCTCGGCCTCGCCGTCCTCGCTGGGCGCGGTGTAGGACAGGCCCTGGGGCTGGGTCGGCCGCTCCAGGCCCTTGGCCCGGATCGTCGGCACCTCCCGACGCATCGGCTCGTCGTCGACCTCGGCGTCGGCCCCGTCGGGGGCGACCAGCACGGGCTCGGGCTCCTCCTCGACGGTGACCTCGAGGTTGAACAGGAAGCCGACGGCCTCCTCCTTGATGCCGTCCATCATCGCGGTGAACATGTCGTAGCCCTCGCGCTGGTACTCGATCAACGGGTCGCGCTGCGAGTAGGCCCGC